>DATFQH010000318.1:0-5026 GCA_035264385.1 Pedobacter sp. | reverse complement strand
CGGGTAAGCGGATCCGCTGTGCGGATATAAAACATCAGGAACCTGTCGATGTATTTGATACAGGTATCGCTGTCTAAATCTGATGCCAGTAGCTGTGCATGCTGCGGTTTGCTTCCGCCATTTCCGCATACGTATAAGTTCCATCCTTTTTCCGTGGCGATGATTCCAAAGTCTTTGCTTTGTGCTTCTGCGCATTCCCTTATACAGCCGCTAACTGCAGATTTGAATTTGTGAGGTGCTCTTATGCCTCTGTACCTTTCTTCTATCCTAATGGCGTAGCTCACGCTGTCGTGCAGACCAAACCTGCACCATGTGCTGCCAACACAGCTTTTTACCGTTCTTAAGCCCTTGCCATAAGCATGTCCGCTTTCAAAGCCTTCCGCAATCAGTTCTTCCCAGATTAAAGGTAAGTCGCTCAGGTGAGCGCCGAACATGTCTATGCGCTGTCCTCCGGTTATCTTTGTATAGAGGTTATATTTTTTCGCTACAGTTGCAATGACCAGTAACTTATCAGGTGTGATTTCTCCGCCAGGTATACGTGGAACGACAGAGTATGTGCCGCCTTTCTGAATATTTGCAAGGAAGCGGTCGTTGCTGTCCTGCGCGGTATCGTTCCCTTTTTTAAGGATCATCTCATTCCACAAGCTGGCGAGTACTGAAGAAACCAGTGGCTTGCATACTTCACAGCCATCTCCCTGACCCAGATTGTCCAGTACTTCGTCATAACTTTTCAGGTTGTGGATGTGCGCAAGATCGTAAAGCTCCTGTCTGCTGTAGCTGAAATGTTCGCAGATCACGTTGCGTACATATTTCCCTTTTGCCTTCAGGGTGTGAAGCATCAGGTCTTTTACCATTGGAACGCAACCCCCGCAACCGGTTCCTGCCTTCGTGCATTTTTTTATTGCATCTACAGTTTCACAGCCACCTTCTGCAACCGCATTGCAGATATCCCCTTTAGTAATGCCTTCGCAACTGCAAATCAGTGCTTCCTCAGGTAAACCTGTTATTCCTGCACCTGCAGGTTCAGCACCGCCCCTTGAACCCAGGATCAAATCTTCAGGATTGGGTGGAAGAATGATCTTGTTGTTGGTGGTCTGCAGCAGCATATTGTAAGCTGCCGCATCACCAATTAAAATACCTCCTAAAAGATACTGCCCGTCATTACTGATGTTAATGCGTTTATAAGTTCCCTTATGGGTGTCTTCAAAAATAATGGTTCTGCAATCTGGCTCGGTAATGAAGTTGTCACCAAAGCTGGCTACATCAACTCCGATCAGCTTTAGTTTGGTGCTCATGTCAAAGCCATTAAATTGTTTGACAGCACCACACAGATTAGCCGCTACTATTTCGGCCATCTCATAACCAGGCGCTACCAATCCATAGATCATCTGGTCTACCAGTGCACATTCACCTATCGCAAATATAGATGGGTCAGTAGTTTCCATTCTTTCATTTACAATGATGCCGCCGCGACTGCTTACTTCAAGGCCACAGAGTTTGGCCAGTTCATCCCTTGGCCTTATTCCTGCGGAAATGACCAGCATTTCTACAGCAAGCTCGGTATCGTCATTAAATTTCAGGGAAGAGATGCGGTGTTCGCCCTCAATGCTTGCGGTGCTTTTGTTTAATAGGATCTGCAAGCCCATCGTACTTAATTTAGACTGCAGCATGGCACTCCCGGCATTGTCGATCTGTCTCGGCATAAGGCGAGGGGCAAATTCTATTACTGATGGTTTTTCAATACCTAAGTCCATTAGTGCCTTAGCTGCTTCCAGACCCAATAATCCACCGCCCATTACTGCTCCAGTCTTTACATTGGCTGCATAGTTTCTGATCAATTCCAGATCTTCTATGGTCCGGTATACAAAAACACCATCTTTTTCTATACCATCTATATTGGGTACAAATGCAGATGACCCCGTTGCGAGTACAAGATAATCGTAAGTTACGGTCTTGCCGGAATGCGCATGTACAGTTTTGGAGGTTCTATTGATTTCTTTTACAGGATCATTAAGATATAATGCAATTCCTTGTTCCGAGTACCACTCTTCTGTAGACATAGAAAGATCATCTGCAGACTTACCACTGAAATATTCACTCAAATGAACCCTATCGTAAGCTCTTCTTGGTTCTTCTGCGAAAATAATGAGCTCGAACTCGTTGGTTTTGCTTGTTATTTTCTCGCAAAACTTATAACCAACCATTCCATTTCCGATTATGATGATTTTTTTACGATTCATGATAGATTATTTTAAGATTTTAATGCTTTTTGTGTTTTTTACATCTACTTTTTTCTTTTTTTATGTAAAAATAGATGTGATTTTATTTTTTAGTCAAAAATCAAAGTTATTTGCGTGTATTTTTTATGGTATTAAGGTATGTTTAATGATTTTTGATATCCAAATGTATCATTTTTTATATTTAAAAACATAATAAATATGATTTTTATCATTAAAAAATTGAATTATGTCATTTTATTTTGTGATTTTTATATTTTAATTTGAAAAATGAACGATTATGAATAATAAATCAGCTGAATTTGGACTATTTGTTGTAGGTGGCGGTCCCGGAGATCCAGATTTGATCACTTTAAAAGGATATAAGGTGTTGAAAAGAGCAGATGTTATCTTATACGACAACTTAATTAATAAAGAACTGCTCGAAATTGCTCCGGCGCATTGCGAAATGGTCTATGTAGGAAAACAACCTTATGGAAATTATACACCTCAGGAAACTATTCATGAACTCATCGCATTTTATTCAGCTCCAGATAGGGTAGTGGTTCGTCTTAAAGGTGGCGATCCTTTTATCTTCGGAAGAGGTTTTGAGGAAGTACTATACGCAGAACAACATGGCATTCCTGCGCATTATATTCCTGGTATCAGCAGTATGCAGGCCAGTGGTTTCAGCGGGATTCCTTTAACACACAGGGGTATCAGCGAAAGCATGTGGATTATTACAGGTACCAAAAAGGATGGTACACTTTCAAATGACCTTAAATGTGCAATAAAAAGCACTGCAACCGTAGTGATCTACATGGGTATGAAAAAATTGGCCGAAATAGCGAAAGTCTACCTGCAATCCGGCTTGGGTGCAATGCCTGCTGCTATGATCCAGCACGCTTCATTACCTCATCAAAAAAAGGTGGTGTGCAAAGTTAAGGATCTGGAGGCAGCAGCAGCAGAAAGTGGGATCAGTTACCCGGCCATCATCATTATAGGAGAGGTGGTCAATGCACGCGAACTGCCTATGTCTGAATTATTGAAAGCTTCATAGCTCTTTACATAATCCTGACAGCTAAAAAAGAATAAGAAAAGGCGAACTGTCTATTTTATCGTATTTTTGTCCATTATATACTATAGATGGATACTACTTTAAAATTAGCACTTATTCTAAATGACCAGGATCTTCCTGAACAACTTAGATCAATTGCGCAGAAAGTACAAAACCAGGAAAGAATCTCTTTTAAAGAAGGAGTTTATCTTTATGAGCATGCTGAACTGGGTTATCTTGGCGTGCTGGCCAACTACATCAGAGAAAGAAAGCACGGTGACAATACTTATTTTAACCGCAATTTTCATCTCGAACCGACTAATCTTTGTGTATACGATTGCAAATTCTGTTCTTATTCCCGCCTCATTAAACAAAAGGAGGAAGGATGGGCGCTTACGATGGAAGAGATGCTTGATGTGGTCAGGAAATATGATGATGAACCAGTAACAGAGGTACACATTGTCGGTGGGGTACTTCCTCAGTATGATGTGGCCTTTTACTCGGCACTTTTCACTGCTATAAAGCAACACCGTCCCGATCTTCACGTGAAAGCGCTTACCCCTGTAGAATACCATTATATATTTAAGAAGGCTAAGATTGATTATGCTACCGGTATGAAAATGATGAAGGACGCCGGCTTAGAGTCTATACCCGGCGGAGGTGCAGAGATCTTTCACCCGGAAGTCAGAGAACAGATTGCCAAAGACAAGTGTACCGCAGATCAGTGGCTTGACATTCATGAAGAATGGCATAAACTGGGCATGCGCTCTAATGCAACCATGTTGTATGGTCACATAGAAAAATTTGAACATAGAGTGGATCATATGGAGCGTCTTCGTACGCTGCAGGACAGGACGGGAGGTTTTCAGACTTTTATCCCACTCAAATTCAGAAACCAGCACAATCAGATGAGCCATGTTGCTGAAGTTTCTGTAATTGAAGACTTGAGAAATTATGCAATTGCCAGAATTTATCTGGATAATTTTGATCATATTAAAGCGTACTGGGCCATGATCAGCAGGCAAACCGCTCAGCTGTCTCTTAACTTTGGTGTAGATGACATAGACGGAACGCTCGATGATACCACCAAGATTTACTCCATGGCTGGCGCAGAAGAACAAAATCCAGCTATGAGTACACAAGATCTTGTAAACCTGATCAAACAGGTAAAGCGGAAACCCATAGAGAGAGACACATTATACAACATAGTAACCGATTATACCGACGTTGTTTTTGACAATGAAGTAAAACCACAGTTTTATAAGCTGCCCGTAATTAATTAATGGACAAAGAAATATACATCATCAGACATGGTGAAACAGAACTAAACAGATTAGGAATAGTGCAGGGCAGAGGAGTGAATACCGATCTGAATGATACAGGGCGAAGTCAGGCTGCTGCTTTTTATGAAATGTACAAAAAGATTCCCTTTCAGAAGGTTTATACCTCAACCCTGAAAAGAACCCATCAAACGGTAAAAGAATTTATAGACGCCGGAATGCCATGGGAGCAGCTAGCCGGTCTTGATGAGCTCGCCTGGGGAGAATGGGAAGGCAAGCCGAATGATGAAAATGCGATCGCAGCCTTCAAAAGCATAATGGAAAAATGGCAGGGAGGAGATTATGATGCCCTATTTGATGGCGGTGAAAGTCCAAATATGGTCCAGGCCCGGCAGAAACAGGCCATCGATTATGTCCTGACAAAACCCGAAGAGAAGCTGATCCTTATTTGTATGCATGGACGTGCAATGCGC
>DATFQH010000317.1:0-13990 GCA_035264385.1 Pedobacter sp. | reverse complement strand
CTGGACCATCGCCTACAAACTGTTGTTCTGGGCCAGGCTGCAGGATGGAAACCGTGCCTTCAAATTGCTTAAGGAAATTCTTAAACCGACTTCACGCACAGACATCAACTATGGAGCCGGAGGTGGTGTATATCCAAATATGCTTTCCGCGGGCCCTCCCTTTCAAATAGATGGTAATTTTGGAGCAGAGGCCGGCATCGCAGAAATGCTGCTTCAAAGCCACGATGGTTTTATTGATCTTTTACCTGCTATGCCAGATGCCTGGAAGCAGCAGGGCAGCGTTAAAGGTTTAAAAGCCAGGGGGAATTTCACGGTAGACATTGCATGGAAAGACGGAAAAGTAGTCAGTTATGCGATCTCCTCACCCAAGCCGTCCAAAGTAAAGGTTAAAATTAATGGGGCAACTAAAACCATTACCTCAAAACAATTGTAAGTTTATTGCTTGTTGTGCTGCCGAAGATGAAGACCCTGGTTTCGCCCTTTGCTGTGCCTTATGCCTGGTGATAAAGGAGATATAATCTGCGGCACTGATGGGGTCCTTTAGCAGTTGTGATGCGTATTGCATTTGAGCGATTCGATTTTCAATGACTTGTCTGTATTTCAGCAGCAGATGCTGAATTTGGTGCTGAAGCTTATTTGCAGGTTTGATACGTATGTTTTTATTGACCGCATTTAACAACTGTACGGTGATCTCCTTTGAAAAGTAAGCTCTTGCAGATTCAATTCTATCCTGTAAGGCTTGCTGGTCTTTAAATCCGGTCTTGAGGTATAGTTGCTGTACCTGCGCCTGGAATCGGTCGGATAAGGCAGACAGTTCGGTTGTGGATTTACCCAATTGGTTTAACAACGACTTGAATTCATTAAGATTTGACTTTATGATCTCCGGATTAGTTGCTATAATTTCCAGCCCGGCGTCGAGGCTGTTTAAAGAGAATTGATCCAGGACAAGTGTGAGGATAAATTTTCCCTTTTCAGCGACAAGTATGGCTTCCATCTCTGCTATGGGTACGGGCTTCATGTAATTGATCACTTCTGTATTGGATCGCAAGCTCTCTGTCCCGATCTTTGACCTGAGGATGAGCCCGCTCAGTGTCCTTACCCTGCTTAGCGCCACGTAGACCTGTCCGGCCACAAACGATTTGCCGGCATCTATGATAGCATGGTCAAATGTAAGGCCCTGGCTCTTGTGGATGGTTACTGCCCAGGCCAGCTTGATGGGATATTGTGAAAACTCACCAACCTGTTGCTGTACGATGGCATCTTCTTCTCCTGTTTTATATTCAAAAGACTGCCATGCGCTTTTTTCCAGCAACAAGTCTTCTTCGCCGGGAAATGAAATATAAAGCTCATTGTCTTTTATCGATCTTACCTTTCCGATCTTGCCGTTATAGAACTTGCGGTCTTCTCCGGTATCGTTTTTAATGAACATGATCTGAGCACCTTCCTTCAGTTTCAGTGTTTGCTCAGCCTGAAGGCCGAGATCTTTGAATTCACCGCTTATCTGCGCCTCAAAAGTATATTCAGTGCCGGTAAGTTCATTGAGTTTTTCACCGTTTATGGCATTTGCTTCTGCGTTATGAGAAGTGATAATGATTGGGTTAAGCGTTTCCACTGCTTTGAAGTCAGGGTTATATCTTTCGTTCAGGATCGCAAGACTATGTTCGTTGATCTGGTTATTCCTGATGTCATTCAGGATCCCGATGAATTCCGGTTCGGTTTGCCTGAATACGGTAGTCAGCTCAATCTGCAGCAGCGGATGTCTTCTGATGACTAGTGCGTCGAAAAAATAAGGGGATGGATAGGCTCTGGCTAAAAATGCCCAGTCTTCTCTTTTTGTAACCGGCGGCAACTGATAGAGATCGCCAATAAGCAATAACTGTACACCACCAAAAGGCGCATTGTTCTTTCTTACCTTGCGCAGTATGGCATCAATTGCGTCGAGCAGGTCGCAACGCACCATAGAAACTTCGTCTATGATCAAAAGTTCCAGTTCATTGAAAAGATTCATCTTTTCCCTGCTGTAACTCATGTCTGAAACTAAAGACTGGATAGAAAGTATTCCTGACTGCAGGTTTTCAAGGCTAATGTTACCGGGAAAAAATGAGCCGGGAGGCAGCTGAAAGAAGGAATTGATGGTTGTGCCTTTGGCATTCATCGCCGCAACCCCGGTAGGGGCGATTACGACCATTTTCCTGGCGTTGCTTTCCTTGATTTTTTTGAGTAGTGTAGTTTTACCTGTCCCGGCTTTTCCGGTAAGAAAAATATTCTTATTCGTGTATTCTACAAAAGCAAGGACTTTATCAAAGATCAGATCGGGTGAATTGGCAGTACTCATGCAACAAATTTACCATATTTTTTTTATCTTAATTTGACACGATCGCCCCTTAAAATTGTCGCATTCGCACTGCTGAATAAGGTTTATAATCCAGTAGCTTTATATAAATCAATTATAGGTATTTATTAAATTGTGATTTATGAAAAACAAAACAGCCAGTACCAGAACTGAGGGCTTAGTAGCCCTCTTTGACATGCAGACAAGCTTTCTTGCACGCGCGCTTGAAGGTGTTTCAGAAGAACATATGTATGAGCGATTGAATACCAGGGCAAATCATATGGCATGGCTTACCGGATCACTTGTTCAGCAGCGATTCTATCTGATCAGTGAAAGTCATCCGGAGTTGAAGCAAAACGGTGATGAGTTATTTAAAGACAATAAAGGAATCCAGGAGGATGCAAAATATCCGTCTGCAGCAGAATACCTGGAAGACTGGGATAGCGTGAGTCCAATGGCACGTGAAGTTCTTGTAGGGGCAGATGATAATAAGCTGGATAGTGAAATAGACATGGGATTTATGAAAATGAGTTATTATGAACTGATCTCCTTCACCATATACAGGGAGGCAAGCATCATCGGTCAGCTGGCTTTATGGAGAAGATTACTGGATTATCCGGCTTTAAGATACGATTAGGACAAACTAAAATTAGTTGAGTAACATTTTTAGTCATCAATACTGATGTAGGGGTAAAAGCACTTTTATATTCTTTATATTTAGTTTAATAAACTGTCAAAACCAAAAAACCAAATATAATGACAATGAAAAAGACTAACGTAAATGAAGTTTCCAGAAGAAACTTTATTAAGAGTGCTTCTGTGGTTGCAGGAGGTTTCATGATCGTGCCCCGGCACGTACTTGGACGTGGCTTTATTGCGCCCAGTGATAAATTGAATATTGCGGGCATTGGTGCAGGAGGAAAGGGAGAAAGTGACCTTAGCGAATTTGCCAAAAATCCAAAAGTTAATATTGTTGCGCTGTGCGATGTAGATGAGCGGCAGGCTGCCAAGTCACGAGGTCGTTTTCCAAAGGCAAAGTACTATAAGGATTTTCGTGAAATGCTGGACAAGGAGAAGAACAATATTGATGCCTGTTCAATTTCAACACCCGATCATGTTCATGCAATCGCAACAATAATGGCCATGCAGCTGGGCAAACACGTATATACCCAGAAACCGTTAACACATGATATCCATGAGGCCCGTATGCTGGCCAATGCGGCCAAACGCTACAAAGTGGTGACTCAAATGGGTAACCAGGGTGGGTCGAGTGATGGTGTTCGCCAGGCAAAAGAAATATATGATGCAGGCTTACTTGGAGATGTCCATACTGTACAGGTTTGGACAAACCGTCCGATATGGCCGCAGGGATTGCCAACTCCAACAGGTAAGTTTGATGTTCCTTCCGGCGTAGACTGGGATCTGTGGCTAGGACCGGCAAAATACAGAGATTATAACCCGGCATATATGCCATGGAACTGGCGCGGATTCAATGCGTTCGGAACCGGTGCATTGGGAGATATGGCCTGTCACATGATGGATCCTGTTTTCCGTCTTTTGCCGATTGATTTTCCTACTGAAGTAGAATGCAGTATTCCAACAAGCTGGAACCCTGATGGTAAAGAAGCCAAATATCCGGAAGGATTTCCGGCTGCATCCATCATTCATTTAAAATATCCGCGTAAGGATGCAAAGGGAAATATTGATGTATCCTGGTATGACGGAGGCTTGCTGCCTAAACTACCCGATGAGCTGCTGCCGGGAGAGCCTTTTGGTGCCAGTGACGGTGGTGCACTCTTTATAGGCACAAAAAGCAAAATGATTGTTGATTGCTATGGCGCCAACCCACGTTTATTGCCTTCAAAACTAATGAAAGCGACTACCTTACCTAAACAAACCATCGCCCGTGTACCCGAGGGCCACTATCAGCAGTGGGTAAACGCATGTTTAAACGGTTACGGAACAGAAAAAACAAGCTCGCATTTTGAGTACGCGGGTCCATTTACAGAAAGCATACTGATTGGCAACCTGGCCATCAGAAGCTGGAATATCGAAGGTAACGCAGGCAGAAAACGACTGCTCTGGAACGCTAAAGATATGAAGATCACCAACTTTGATGAAGCGAACCAGTTTGTAAAGTTGCCACGCAGACAGGGTTGGGAGTTACCTGCTATTTAATAAATTTCTGAATTTATTTGAGCTTGTATAAGAAATCTTTGTGCTTTAACTGGTATTTTTGAAGTACCAACACCAGATGAAGAGAAGAAATGATTGATGACGTAATACTCGTAGATGAGCACGATAACGAAATAGGCACAATGCAGAAAATGGAAGCGCACGTTGAGGGTAAACTCCACCGGGCGTTTTCTGTTTTTATTTTTAATACAAAAGGCGAACTGTTACTGCAGCAACGGGCACTTGACAAGTACCATTCTGGCGGAAAATGGACCAACACCTGCTGCAGCCATCCCCGTGTCGGTGAAGCTACTGCCGACGCGGCAAACAGAAGACTTCAGGAAGAGATGGGTATGAAATGTAACTTGAAACCTGGTTTTAGCTTCACTTACCATGCCGTTCTGGCCGAAGATCTTTCAGAAAACGAGTACGATCATGTATTTTTTGGCCTGAGTAATGATTTGCCGCTTTTGAACACAGAAGAGGCTGCTGATTATAAATATACAACCCTGAAAGACCTGAAAGCAGATATTGCTGCCAATGCTGATCAGTATACCGTATGGCTGAAGATCTGTCTCGACAAGGTTATTGCCTATTATGAACAGCATCCAATTAGCTAAACAAACGTTTGTTCGGTTTTCGTGGACATTGGCCGGTCATGATCTTTAATTATTTGGCTATTATTGTATAAACCAAATGATGCCATTATGACCCTGATCAAAAAACTAGCGGTACTATGTCTGTTTGTGATGAACACAATTTCAGTTGCCGCTCAAATGAACATTATTCCGCTTCCAAAAAGTATTACTGAAAATAGTGATGTATTTACGTTAAGCCCGGATGCTAAAATATATTACGAACCCGGTCTTGAAGCTCAGGCAGACCTTTTAAGTGCTGCGTTGGCTCCGGCAACAGGTTTTGAACTTAAAATAATCGCTGCAAAGACCCTGCAAAAAGGAATTGTACTTAAATTTGATAAAACATTAGCTGGCTCCAGAGAGGGATATAAGCTAAATGTCAATAACGATGCCATAGTGCTGAGTGCAAGTACAGCTGCCGGTGTATTTTATGGCACACAAACGTTGATGCAGTTATTTCCTAAAGAGATCTATAGCAAAAAGCGGCTAAGAAATATTGACTGGAAGCTTAAAGGAGTAACCATAAAAGATGAGCCGCAATATGCATGGCGCGGTATGATGCTGGATGTTTCCCGTTATTTTTTTAGCAAACAATATGTATTGAAGTTTATAGACATGATGTCTATGTACAAAATGAATACACTGCATCTGCACCTGACAGACGATGCAGGCTGGAGGCTGGAGATCAAAAAATACCCAAAACTTACTGCTATTGGAGCCTGGAGAGGTGAGGGGGCAGAGCGAACAGGAGGATATTACACACAGGAAGATATCAAAGAGATGGTGGATTATGCTGCGCAGAGGAACGTTGACATCATCCCCGAGATTGAGCTGCCGGCACACGCATTGGCATCCATTGCGGCCTACCCATATTTGTGCTGTACCGGAGAACAATATGTGGTTCAAACACAGCATTCCATAAGCAAAGATATCTATTGCGTGGGTAAAGAGTCTACCTTCGATTTCCTGGCAGATATATTTAAAGAGACTTTCGCACTGTTTCCATCGAAGTATATTCATATAGGTGGCGATGAAGCCAATTATGAGCGATGGAAAGCCTGCCCGCATTGCCAGAAGCGCAAAGCCGAGCTGGGGCTTAAATCTGAAAAGGAATTACAGGTCTATCTAAATCAGCGGGTGCAGAAAATGGTTGCGAAATATGGTAAAACCATTGTCGGCTGGGATGAGATCATTGAAGATGGCCTGAAAGAGAAAGCAGTAGGAATGATCTGGCATGATGCTCAGAAAACATTTAAGGCAGTAGAGAACGGACATGATGTAGTCATGTCGCTGACCAGTCATTTGTATTTCGATGTTGCGGAAAGTAATATTCCGGGGGAGATCAAAGCTGCAGGATGGTTGTCTCCGATATCAATGGAAAAAGTATATCGTCTGAATCCGATGATAGACGGTCTGGATGAAAAGTATCGCACGAGGGTTCTTGGGGCCAGTGCCGCGCTATGGTCTGATCAGTTTATTCATGGGATTTTACTGCAGGAACTGCCGCAGTTGAATGAGAACAGATCTGAAAAATATTTCGATTACCTGACCTTACCCCGCATGTCTGCCCTGGCAGAAGTATGCTGGACGCCTCTGGTGAATCGGAACTGGGCTGGATTCCAGCAGCGGATGAGCAGCCATTATCAGCGGTATGATTATGCAGGATACGGATACAGGGTTCCACAGCCGGAACTGATCAGTAATGAACAAACTGCGGGAGGTTTTGTGATTAAAATGAAGAATCCTGTTGAAGGAGCAGAGATCATGTACAGTATCGACGGAACCAGGGCAAATGCTTATTCAAAGGTATATACACAGCCGGTAAGTGTCAAGCAGCTATCTGATTTTAGTGCGATTACGGTGGTGAACCGCGATCAATATTCATTGCCGCTTTACTTTCCTGAAAAGTATGATCAGTTCAAGAAGTACGGAGCTTTGGTTGCTGAATGGAAGCCTGAAAAAATTAAAGCAAAGGATTTTACCGCATTTGAGTTTATAGCCTCAGGTAAAATTAACGGAAACGGAAGTTACGAACTTGCTTTCTGTTATACCGGAGGCAATTCCCGTCTGGACATCCAGTCTGTAGAAGTCTATAAAAACGGCATCAGGATCGCTGCTGATCAACATGATGGATTTACGGGTGGTGCGCAGGAGGGTAACATTTATAAGTTTGACATTAAGGAATACGAGACGGGAGCTGCTTTTACCGTAAAGGCGCTGGTTCGGGGAGACATCAGCAACGATTCCTATGGAGCAGTATTTATAAAGAAATTGTAACTTTGAGGGTATGAAGAATACCGTTCCTCAGTTGAGGACAGTTAACGTGATCCGTTATGTGACCCCCTTACGTGAGGGTGGCTCCATGCCGGCTATTGCCGAAGCAGATGATGATTTCCTGTACGTGCTGAAGTTTAGGGGAGCGGGGCAGGGGGTTAAGGCACTGATAGCCGAACTCATTGGCGGGGAGATTGCACGCGCCCTTGGTTTTAGAGTGCCTGAACTTGTTTTTGCGAACCTGGATGAAGCATTTGGCCGTACCGAACCCGATGAAGAAATCCAGGACCTGCTAAAAGCCAGCGTTGGCCTGAACCTGGCGCTGCATTATCTTTCCGGCTCGATTACTTACGATCCTACTGTTGCTAAAATAGATTCACGCCTGGCCTCACAGATTGTTTGGCTCGATTGTTTGCTGACCAATATGGACCGCACAGCCAGAAACACAAACATGTTGTTCTGGCATAAGGAGTTGTGGCTGATCGATCATGGTGCCGCACTTTATTTTCACCATGCGATGCAAAATTGGGAAGAGCAGGCCAAAAAACCTTTCGCACTGATCAAAGACCATGTGCTATTGCCTCAGGCCGCTGAACTGGATCAGGTCGGTCAGGAATTTAAAGCGATCCTTACAGATGTACTTATCGATGAGATCGTAGCATTGATCCCGGCTGACTGGCTGTCACAACATCCGGACGGTGAAACCGTCGAAGGCAGGAGACAAATCTATTCCTATTTCCTTAAACTCAGGATAGCCAATTCAGAAATTTTTGTTAAACAGGCACAGCATGCAAGAGAAGAACTTATTTGAGTATGCAGTGATCCGGCTTGTGCCCAGGGTAGAGCGGGAAGAGTTTATCAATGTTGGCGTTATTCTCTATTGTGCCCGGAAAAAATACCTGAAGGCCGTATTTTATTTGAATGAGCCCAGACTGAACGCGTTTTGTTGCGATCCTGATTTGCAGGACCTGAATAAAAACCTGGATGCCTATGTAAATATATGTATCGGTGCAAAACAGGGCGGCCCAATCGGGCAATTAGATATGGCTTCAAGGTTCAGATGGCTTACCGCAACCAGGAGCACCGTACTGCAGAGTTCAAAGGTTCATCCCGGGTTTTGTGTTGATCCGGAGGAGAAATTACAGCAACTTTACAGTGAGATGGTTCTTTTGCCCTAACAGTACTCGCAAATAGGAAATAAATTTCTTTCTTTTACAGTTTTAAATACCACCACTAAAATGAGCGAGAAGTTTTACCTTCATATATTCAATAAACAGCGCAGTATAGAAGCGGTTCCATCTAATGTGGAAGTAGCCGAATGGGCTATCGGACTAATGGATCTCATTTATCCCGAGCGGCTAACCTCACCGGACTATTCTATTAATGAGATCAAAAGATCATTTACCCGGCAGCAGAATGCACTGGTTAATATACTAAATGCTACGAAGGCCTGTGAAAACAGTGACAATGAAGGAATAGCAGCAGGCATCTTTGCGCAGCTTCCGGAGATGTACAGGAAGATGAATACCGATATCAGCGCGATTCTCCAGGGAGATCCTGCAGCTAAAAGTGAATTTGAGATCATCAGGAGTTATCCGGGTTTTCTGGCCATTGCACTTTACAGGATTGCGCATTCGATTCTGAAGGCCAGTGTACCGATCATTCCGAGGATCCTGACTGAATACGCACACTCGATTACGGGGATAGATATTCACCCTGCGGCTCAGATTGGAGAATACCTGTATATAGATCACGGTACCGGTCTGGTGATCGGCGAGACCACGATTATCGGAAATCATGTTAAGTTGTACCAGGGAGTTACTTTAGGTGCCCTGAGTGTTGAGAAATACATGGCAAATACGAAACGGCACCCAACCATTGAAGACCACGTGATCATTTATTCTGGAGCCACCATACTTGGCGGTGAAACTGTAATCGGACAGCACTGTATCATCGGTGGAAATGTATGGCTCACCAAAAGTGTACCGGCCGGATCAACGGTATATCACCAGTCTGCGGTAAAAGTTGAAACTAAGCATCTGTAAAAATGAGAAATGTAATAGATTTTGTGGGCAACACGCCATTGGTTGAGATTCATAAACTGAATCCTAACCCGAATGTGAAGATCTATGCCAAACTGGAAGGAAATAATCCGGGAGGCAGTGTAAAGGACAGGGCGGCGCTAAATATGATCCGCAGTGCGATGGAACGCGGCGATATAAAAAAAGGCACCCGCCTGATAGAAGCAACCAGTGGCAATACCGGCATAGCACTAGCGATGATCGCCAGCATATTTGATCTGGAAATTGAACTGGTCATGCCGGCCAATTCAACCCGTGAACGTACACTCACGATGGAAGCTTACGGGGCGAAGGTAACTTTGCTGGAATCTATAGAAATCTGCAGGGATTATGCGGAAGATAAAGGTACCCAGCCAGGATACTTCCTACTGAACCAGTTTGCTAACCCGGATAATTACCTGGCTCACTATAAAACTACCGGACCGGAAATCTGGCGCGATACAAACCACTCCATTACGCATTTTGTGAGTTCCATGGGCACTACGGGAAGTATAATGGGCAATTCCATGTTTTTGAAAGAACAGAATCAGGATATACAGATTATTGGTTGCCAGCCAACGGAAGAATCTTCCATTCCGGGAATCAGAAGATGGCCGGAGGCTTATCTGCCCAGAATATTTGATCCTGCGAGGGTAGACCGGGTTATGGATGTATCTCAGCTGGATGCCACAGACATGGCCAGAAAACTGGCAAAAATCGAGGGTATATTTGCAGGTATGAGTACCGGTGGTGCACTTGCATGTTCGCTCAGGTTAGCTGCAGAGTTAGAATCGGGTCTGATCGTATTCATTGCATGCGACCGCGGAGACCGTTATCTGAGCAGCGATCTGTTTGGCTGAGCCCATTAGGTTTCCGTTCTGATGCTATAAAAAACAGCGCTTTTAGCGATAACGATTGCGTAAATAATTTCGTTGAAAAAGCCGGTTTCTTACCGATAATTATGTAGAATTGTTTCACCTGTATGAAACTTGATATATGATTATTTCTAACCAAACCTTAAATCAGATTAAGGCTGGAAACGTTTCCATTCCCGATGGCTCATTGTTTCAGCTGAATGAAAAAGTGCTCCAGTTTGGAACCGGTGTGTTGCTGCGCGGATTACCAGATTACTTTATAGACAAAGCCAACCGTCAAAAATCCTTTAACGGCCGTGTTGTTGTAGTGAAATCTACAAGAAAAGGCGATGTAAGCGAGTTTGAAGCACAGAACGGGTTGTATACCATTTGTGTTCGCGGACTTGAACATGGAAAACCTGTGGAAGAAAACATCATTTCTTCAGCCATCAGCAGGGTGCTGTCTGCAGATAAAGATTGGCCTGCCATATTGGAACTGGCCACCCAAAGCACATTGCAAGTTATTATTTCAAATACAACGGAGGTTGGTATTCAACTGGTTCAGGAAAATATAGGTCTTAATCCTCCGGTGTCTTTTCCTGCAAAAGTTCTTGCTGTACTATATGAGCGTTATAAAGCACTGGGAGATACCAATAAAGCAGATATTGTAATCATAGCGACCGAGCTCATTCCTGATAACGGCAAAAAACTGGAAGCCATAGTTCATGAACTTGCAGTATTCAATACACTTGAAGCTGAATTTAAGGAATGGCTAAAAATACATGCTTTTTTCTGTAATTCACTTGTAGACCGTATTGTACCGGGCAAACCAGATGATGCCGCAACACTGAAACTTGAACAGGAGCTTGGTTATAAGGATAATCTGCTCATTATGGCCGAACCCTACAGACTTTGGGCTATAGAAGGTAATGAAAGGGTATCGGCGCTGCTTGACCTGGAAAGTGCAGATCAGGGTGTTATCGTAAAACCTGATATTGAAATCTATAGGGAACTTAAAGTAAGGCTACTGAACGGTTCACATACACTGACCTGCGGAATTGCATACCTCTCGGGTGTAGAAACTGTAAATGCTGCTATGCGGAATGAAGAGCTTCGCAATTATGTAACTGATGTGATGCACAAAGAAATCATACCTGGAATTCCTTATCAGGTAGAAACAGATGTTGCTGTCGCCTTTGCAAAATCGGTAACCGACAGGTTTGGCAATCCATACATTGAGCACCTTTGGATAAATATCGCCTTTCAATATACCATGAAGATGAAGATTAGAATTCTCCCTGTTTTGAATCAGTATTATAAAATTTACAATAAGGCACCCGGGCATATCGCCTTTGGATTTGCCGCATTTCTGTTGTTTATGAGGATAGCAAAAAAGGAGGGTGATAAGTATTTTGGAATACATAACGGCCGTGAATACCTGATCACAGACGATCAGGCAGCTTATTTTTACACTAAGCGTGAATTACAGGGCCCCGATTACGTCAATGAAATTCTGGCTGATGGTGCCTTATGGGGAAGTGACCTCTCTTCACTTAACGGTTTTATTGAAACCGTTGAACGAAATTATAGTTATATTTCGGAGAACGGAATAACAAAGGCATTATCATTGGTGAATTAGCCAAACTAAAATAAAGATACCTAACCAACCCTTAAACCAAATATAATGAACGACAAAAAAGTAACCGGCTACAGATGGACCATCTGTGCGCTATTGTTTTTTGCCACTACGGTTAATTACCTGGACCGGCAGGTACTGAGCCTGCTAAAGCCCCGGCTGGAAGATATCTTTGGCTGGACTGATAATGATTATGCCAACATCGCCTCTGTATTTCAGTTTACCTACGCGATCTCCATGCTCTTCGCAGGAAGGATCATTGATAAACTGGGTACCAAAAAAGGGTATGCCTGGGCCATCATTATATGGTCTCTGGGCGCTATTCTTCATGCCTTTGCCATACCAATGGGGCAGGCGGTATCGACCGTACTCGGTTTTGCGGGTATAGGTATAGCTTCGGTTTCTATCGTTGGTTTTATGATTTCCAGGGCTGTGCTCGGATTTGGTGAGGCGGGTAATTTTCCTGCCGCCATTAAAGCAACTGCAGAGTATTTCCCTAAAAAGGAAAGGTCCTTCGCTACAGGATTCTTTAACGGAGGTACCAATATCGGTGCCGTACTCGCACCATTGACCGTTCCTTTCATTGCTACGCACTGGGGTTGGGAAGCGGCATTTGTATTTATAGGTGCAATCGGTTTCCTATGGTTATTCTTCTGGTATAAATATTACGATAAGGTTGAAGATCAGAAACGGCTGTCTGCTGAAGAACTGGCTTACATTCAGGATGGTGAGACTGATAAGCCAAGCATTATCAGTGAAGGTGTGGTCCATGAAGCGAAGGTATCGTGGTTTAAACTACTGACCTACAAGCAAACCTGGGCATTTGCCATCGGTAAGTTCATGACAGACGGTGTCTGGTGGTTCTTCCTGTTCTGGCTGCCTGCCTACCTCAAGGATCAGTACGGAATGATAGATAACCAGATCATGCTTCCGCTGGCCGTGCTTTACAGCATGACGATGATCGGAAGTATTGGCGGTGGCTGGTTCCCGATGTATTTCATCAACCGGGGGCATGAAGTATATAGCGGCAGGATGAAAGCGATGCTGCTCATAGCCATATTTCCGCTGGTTGTGCTTGCCGCGCAGCCTCTTGGCCATATCACATTCTGGATTCCGGTGCTGCTGATCGGAATAGGGGCCTCTGCGCATCAGGCCTGGTCGGCAAATCTGTTTACTACAGTATCTGATATGTTCCCTAAAAAGGCTATCGGTTCCGTAGTAGGAATAGGCGGTATGATTGGTGGTCTTGGGGGTGTGCTGATCACTAAACTTGCAGGAGCCTTGTTTACCAATTATAAGAAAATCGGACATATAGAAACGGGGTATACCATTATGTTTGCCATTTGCGCAACAGCCTATTTAATCGCCTGGGTAATTATGAAATCACTGGTTCCAAAATACAAACCGATTACCGATCTTTAAATTCTATATATTTTTACATCGTTTTCTGGACTCCTTTGGGTACCTGAAAAGCGGCTGTAAGCCAATTTTACATAATCAATTGACAGTATAATAGAATTTGTTTATTACATTCCTGCTTACTTTGTTCCGACCCTAAATGTAACTTGAAGCATGAAAAAGACAACCTCAATTGTTGGATCATTTCTTTTAGTCTGTAGCAGTGTATGTTTTTTTTATGCTGCTGAAGCTCAGACTAAACCATTGCCCCTTGGCAATTATATTGAAAAGAGAAGCGGACTGACGGATACCTATCAGGCGATAACTGTAAAAAAATCGGCTACCGTTGCTTTTTTAGGCGGATCTATTACCTATAATGGCGGCTGGAGAAACATGGTATGTGACTACCTGCAGCAAAATTTTCCGGACACAAAATTTCATTTCATTGCCGCAGGCATACCATCGCTGGGTAGTTTGCCCCATGCGTTCAGGCTGCAGAGCGATGTACTTGATTCTGGCAGGGTGGATCTGCTTTTCCTGGAATCGGCTGTAAATGACCAGGTAAACCATACTGACAGCATTATTCAGATTAGAGCACTGGAAGGTATAGTGCGGCATGTTAA
>DATFQH010000316.1:0-19426 GCA_035264385.1 Pedobacter sp. | reverse complement strand
AGTTTTATAATCATTGTCGATCAAAATGCAGGGTACAAGGTTGGTCGTGTGCGCAGTGTTTACCGAACCATCTCCGTTTACCATATATTCTGAATTACCATGATCTGCAAGGATGATAAAGGAGTAGCCATTTTCAATTCCTTTGTTAACAACGATTTCAGCACATTTGTCGGCCGTTTCAACCGCTTTTACTACTGCGTCAAAAACTCCTGTATGTCCTACCATATCAGGGTTGGCAAAGTTCAGGCAAATGAAGTCTGCCCAACGGCTTTCTATTTCTTCTGAAATGGCTTCAGTGATTCCTGCTGCACTCATTTCAGGCTGCAGGTCGTAAGTGGCTACCTTTGGTGAAGGGACAAGTATTCTTTTCTCATTTCGAAATTCCTGTTCGCGGCCTCCCGAGAAAAAGAAAGTAACATGTGGATATTTTTCAGTTTCGGCTATTCTGATCTGATTTTTATTGTTTTTTTCAAGTACTTCGCCTAAAGTTTCTGAAAGGTCATCCTTGGTGAAGATTACGCTTACATTTTTAAAACTTTCGTCATAGGTGGTCATGGTCACATATTTCAGCTGCAGCTTATGCATACTGAAATCAGGATAGTCTGCCTGGCTCAATGCAGAAGTGATTTCTCTTCCACGGTCTGTTCTGTAGTTAAAGCAGATGACCACATCATCGGGTTGAATTGTAGCTACAGGCAACCCTTCAGCATCGGCAACCGCTAATGGCTTAATGAATTCGTCAGTAATACCATCCTTATAAGATTGTGCAATAGCCGCAAGCGGATCACTGGTAAGCTGACCTGTTCCCTTTGTCAGTAAGTCGTAGGCAAGTTTTACCCGTTCCCATCTGTTGTCCCTGTCCATTGCATAATATCTTCCTATTAAGCTCGCGAGTTTTACAGCTGAGGTCTGCAGGTGCTGCTGCAGGTCACCTATAAACCGGATGCCGGAATTAGGGTCTGTATCTCTTCCATCGAGAAAAGCATGTACAAAGACATTGTTTAAACCTTGCTCATCTGCCGCATCACAAAGCGCCTTAAGATGATTGATATGGGCATGCACACCCCCATCTGAAACAAGCCCTATAAAGTGAACAGCTTTATTGTTTTTTTTTGCGTAATCAAATGCGGCTAAAAGAATTGCGTTTTCATGAAGTTCATGATCGCTAATTGCCTTGTTGATCCTTCCTAGTTCCTGATAAACAACACGGCCTGCACCCAGATTCATATGGCCAACCTCTGAATTTCCCATTTGTCCGTCAGGAAGACCCACCGCTTCTCCGGAAGCTTCCAGTTTTGAGTTTGGATATTTCTTTAATAAGGAATCGAAAAATGGAGTATTTGCAGCGTAGGCAGCGTCGGATTTGTCTTTATTTCCATATCCCCAGCCATCCAGGATAATTAATGCTAATTTTTTATTGTTCATTGGTTGGTTGCTTTGATTTTAAATGGTCAACTGACAACGCAAATATAAGTCTATTGCTGCTTTTTTTTGAACCAATTTGGTTTTTATGTTCCATTAATGGCATAATTTGTGTTAAGGAAGTACTGTTAGCTATATAGAGATCATGAAGCCCTTACTTTCATTAATTGTACTTTTAATCCTTACATCGTCTTTTGTTGCTATTCAGGGAGATATTATCGACGGTTTGTCCGCACATTTCAAGGCTGGAAATTCTAAAGAAGTAGCAGTCAGCTTTTCTCCGTCTGTAGATCTGATCATAATCGATGAAGAAGATGTGTATTCAAAAGCACAGGCGGAACAGATTTTAAGAAGTTTTTTTTCTAAATATCCTCCCGTTAAATCGGCCGTAATCCACCGATTGAATACCAATCCCAATTATAGATACGGAGCCCTTTCACTGGTAACTAAAAATGGAACTTTCAGAGTCTCGATTACCATGAAAAAAACAGGAACAGCCTTTTTTATAACAGAATTAAGAATTGAGACAGAGAAATAGTTCTAAAAATGCTATTTTTGGGTTTAAATTAAAGTTTTGGATCAGCTGATTATAGATAATTTTATAACAAATGCTATCGCCGAAGATCAGGGTGATGGTGATCATACCTCTCTTTCAACTATACCTGCAAATGCGCAGGGACAGGCCAAGCTGCTCATTAAAGAGCAGGGCATACTGGCTGGTGTATCGCTTGCCCTGCAGATTTTCAGTCACATAGACCCTGCTTTAACTACAGAAGTTTTTATTCATGATGGCGACGAAGTTCAATATGGAGATATAGCATTCACTGTTTCAGGAAGCGTACATTCTATTTTGCTTGCGGAACGCCTTGTGCTCAATTGCATGCAGCGCATGAGCGGTATCGCGACAAAAACCAACAAGATCGTTCATTCCTTAGCTGCATATAAAACAAAATTGCTGGATACTCGGAAAACCACTCCCGGGCTAAGGTATATTGAAAAATGGGCTGTCCGCATTGGGGGTGGTGTGAACCATCGGATCGGGCTTTATGATATGATTCTGATCAAGGATAACCATGTAGATTATGCAGGAGGTATTGTCAATGCTATACAAGCTGCCAACCGTTACCTGTCGGATAGGGATAAACAGTTGCAAATCGAAATTGAGGTTAGGAATCTTGATGAACTTGATCAGGTGCTCCACTATGGAAATGTAGACCGCATCATGCTGGATAATTTCAGCTTTGATGACCTGAGGCAAGCGGTAAGAATTATCGGTAATAAATATATCACCGAAGCTTCCGGTGGAATTACAGAAGAAAATGCAGCGGCTTATGCAGCCTGCGGAGTCGATTATATCTCTATAGGAGCAATAACACATTCGGTTAAAAGTCTTGATATGAGTTTAAAAGCGTTTTAGGGCATGATCTCCATCTTCTCAATATCAGCTGTTATTTTAGCATATCTGTTTGGATCAATACCAACTGCTGTCTGGCTCGGTCAGGCTTTTTATGGAGTAGACGTCAGAGAATATGGAAGCGGTAATGCAGGGGCCACTAATACCTTCAGGGTACTCGGTAAAAAGGCGGGCATTGCGGTAATGACCATTGATATAGCGAAAGGATACACAGCCACCAATCTTGCCTACTTTATAGGTCTTTCGATTACGGGCCCGCAAAATTCATCTCAGTTTATTAATTATCAGCTTGCGTTGGGTGTTACGGCTGTTATGGGGCATCTGTTTCCTGTATTTGCAGGTTTTAGAGGAGGAAAAGGAGTAGCAACGCTTTTTGGAATGATTTTGGCAGTTAACTTCCCGGCGGCTATGCTTTGTGTTCTTGTCTTTGTTGTGGTATTGTTGGCTACCAAGTATGTTTCACTTAGTTCTATCTGCGCAGGTTTTACCTTTCCGCTTAGTATTGTGTTCGTACTGCAGTCTTCCATCAAGTCTGAGGTTTTGTATGGTATGTGTGTTTGTGTACTGATACTTGTTACGCATCAGAAAAACCTCGAGCGATTACTGAAAGGCAGAGAATCTAAAGTGTACCTGTTCAAAAAGAAGACGAATTAAACTAAGCTTTATGAAGAAAATATTGATTATTGGTATAACCGTTATCGGTTTAGCCTTTTCATCCTGCTCAACTGTGCCATTGACTGGCAGGAGCAGATTAAACCTTGTTAGCGATGATCAGGTTTTGCCCATGGCGTTCCAGGCTTATGGAGAATTCCTTACAGAAAATAAGAGTGCTGTTCTGCCAGCTTCAAATGCACAGGCCCAAAGGGTGAAGACAATTGGCAATAGACTGATCGCAGCTGTAAAAAGTTATATGAACAATAACAATTACGGTGATCTTATTCAAAACTACAAATGGGAAGTTAACGTAGTGGAAAGTAAGGAACTTAATGCCTGGTGTATGCCTGGTGGTAAGATCGTCGTATATACCGGGATCTTACCTGTCACTAAGGATGATGCCGGACTGGCCACAGTAATGGGGCACGAAATTGCTCATGCCATAGCCGGACATAGTGCAGAGCGTATGTCGCAGGAAATGGTTTCTCAGGGTATCGGTGCTGCGGGAAGTGTAGCCCTGTCCAAAAATTCAAAGACACAATCTATATTTAATACCTTATATGGGGTAGGAACTCCGCTTGTTATGTTAAAATACGGACGTAACCAGGAACTTGAAGCAGACAGATTGGGATTGATTTTTATGGCCATGGCGGGATATAATCCTCAAAATGCAACTGCTTTCTGGCAGAGGATGGCTTCAGTGTCTCAGGGAAGCCAAAAGCCACCTGAATTTCTGAGTACCCACCCTAGTGATGCTACCCGTATTTCTCAGATTCAGAACGCTTTGCCGGAAGCGCAAAAATATTATAAGCCGTAAATAGCGAATTAAGGGCTGCCTCTCAGGCAGCCTTTTCAATTTTCCAGTGCAAGCATCATTGCAGACGCTTTTAACATGCATTCGTCGTATTCCCGCGCTGCATTCGCAGCATGAGTGATGGCGCCACCGACCTGAAAGGACAAATACGCTGTATTGGCAGAATAAAGAATGCTTCTGATCACCACATTGAAATCAAAGTCGCCATCTGGTGCAATGTATCCGAAAGCCCCCGAATAAATGCCACGTTTGCTAAACTCAAACTGTTCTATAAGCTCCATTGCTCTGATCTTCGGTGCACCAGTCATTGATCCCATAGGAAAAGAATTTTTTATTGCATCTATAGGATGGATTTTTGGATTCAATTTGCAGCTTATCGTTGAAATCATCTGGTACAGTTGGGGAAAGCCATATACTCCAAATAGCTCTTCTACTTTTACACTTCCTTTCACGGCGCTTTTTGTCAGGTCGTTCCTCACAAGATCCACGATCATTACATTTTCTGCCTGCTCCTTAATATCTTGTTGTAATTGTACTTTAATGGCTTCATCTTCCAGTTGATCGGGACTTCTTCTTGCGGTACCTTTTATAGGTTGAGAAATGAGCTGATCACCTCTTTTGCAAAGGTATCTTTCCGGACTCGCGGAAAGAATGTAAGCATCTCTGATCTTGAAAAATCCTGAGAAAGGCGTCGGGGAGACTTCATTTAATCTGTTCAATACAAACAGTGGATCTATCACGGCATGATTGGCGAAAAACTCCTGGCAAAAGTTTACTTCATAGATATCTCCGCGAACGATGTGTTCCTGAAGTTCTTCAACTGCTTTAATATAGGTTTCTCTTGAGATTTTGCTTTCAATCTTTAATATGTGAGATTTATGGCTTTCAATCTCAAGATCATCTATTTGAGTGATGATTGAAGAATCTCCAATAATTACACTGATCTCATTGTCTTTGATCAGTAGCAAATATTTAGGTATGAAGAAGAATAGATCGGGAAAAGAATGAGGGTCCGGTTTTAAAGACCTGAGTTGTTCTACCTCGTTCTTGAGGTCATAGCCCATAATTCCAAAAATCCAGTTGTTGTGTGTGTCATAAAATGATTTTAGAGCTTCAAAAGCACTGCCTGCCTGTCGTTCAATAAGCTGTTCAGCGCCAGCAGCGATCAGAAAATCGAACTTTCCATATTTATCAGTATAATCATTAGAATCAAGGGAGCAGCATATGTCAAAAGTCGCTGCCCATTGTAAAGCTTTTTGCCGGAAGGAATTTAAGTCTCTGATCTTCATTTTGCGTTGGCAAATGTATATAATATGACGTAGAATAGCATAAACAAAAAAGGCGGCCATAGGCCGCCTTTAATATTATAGACAAGTTATGCTAAAAGCAGAGTCTGTGTTCTGTCAGGACCAACAGATAGGAATTTAACCGGAACTTCCAGCTCTTTTTCAAGAAAAGCAATGTAATCTGCAAGCTTAGCAGGGATTTCTTCAACCTTAGTGATTTTGGTTACATCTGTCTTCCAGCCAGCAATTTCTTTCAGTACAGGAACGGGTTGAACTGTAATGATATCATACGGCATATAATCAATAGTTTCTCCATTATGATCATAGTGTGTACAGGCATAGATCGTGTCAAATCCATCCAGTACATCGGCTTTCATCATGATCAGTTCTGTAACGCCGTTTAGCATAATTGCGTATTTAAGTGCCGGTAGATCGATCCATCCGCAGCGACGGGCGCGTCCCGTTGTGGCGCCAAATTCATGACCTACACTGCGCAATGTTTCACCGGTCTCATTATCAAGTTCAGTAGGGAATGGTCCACCACCAACGCGTGTACAATAAGCCTTAAAGATGCCGAAAACACTGCCGATAGTATTAGGTGCGATACCTAATCCTGTACATGCACCTGCTGTGGTGGTATTAGATGAAGTAACAAATGGATAGGAACCAAAATCCACATCTAGCAGTGTACCCTGTGCACCTTCAGCAAGAACGGTTTTATTTGCTTTAAGATAGCTATTTACAAAGTGTTCGCTGTCAACATGCGGAATACTTTTAATAAATTCAATAGCTTCAAAGAATGCGGCCTCCTTTTCAGTAAGATCATATGCATACTCATAGTGAGAAAGAATTTCTTTATGCTTTTCAACGAGTCTTTCGTAGCGCTCTTTGAAATCAGGCAGGGTGGTGTCGCCAACTCTAAGTCCATTACGGCCCGTTTTATCCATATAAGTTGGTCCGATGCCCTTCAGCGTAGAACCTATCTTGTTTTTTCCCATTTTCTGCTCATTTGCTGCATCCAGCAACTGATGGGTGGGTAATATAAGGTGCGCTTTCCGTGCTATAACCAGTTTGCCTTTGGCAACCGGATCATGCCCGGCGGCTTTCAGGTTGTCCAGTTCTCTTTTTAAAATGATCGGGTCTATCACCACACCATTTCCTATAAGATTCATCGTTTTTTCGTTAAAAATTCCGGATGGAATTGTATTTAAAACGAATTTTTTACCATCAAACTCTAAAGTATGCCCGGCATTCGGACCGCCTTGAAAACGAGCTATCAAATCATATTGCGGACTTAGTACATCAACAATTTTTCCCTTGCCTTCATCGCCCCATTGCAGGCCAAGAAGCACGTCTACTTGCGTCATTCTTAAAATTTAAAAATAGATTTATTTATAATTGGATTTTTAACTTGCATGTTTAATGTCGGCATTCTGGTTGTTCATCGCTGCTTTGGCAGCACAGTCAAAACAAACGCCGTACATATTCAAAGAATGGTGTTTGATCTCAAATTTCAGCAGATCGCCTACCATACTCTGGATCTGGTGAATTCTGGGATCACAGAACTCTACTACTTTACCGCAGTCAATGCAGATCACGTGATCGTGCTGATGATAACCATAAGACTTTTCAAACTGAGCCATGTTCTTGCCAAACTGATGTTTGGTCACAAGGTCACATGAAACCAAAAGTTCAAGCGTATTGTATACAGTTGCTCTGCTCACACGATATTTCTGATTCTTCATGTGTATGTACAAGGTCTCTACGTCAAAGTGGTCGTCTCTTGAATAGATCTCTTCTAAGATGGCAAAACGCTCGGGCGTTTTTCTCAGACTTTTATTTTCGAGGTAGGCTTCGAATATTTTTCTTACCAACTCGCTGTTGTGGTTTGTAGACATAGTTTTTAAACTCCTTTCAAAGTTACCAATTTTTATATAAAACGCTAATGATTTATAGGAAATTACGCATCAAATCTTGTAACACCCGTAACGCCTTTTACCCTCATCAGATTTTCAATCAGGTTGTCCAGATGTTCCTTGTCGTTCACAAAGATCATTATAGAGCCATCAAAAATTCCATTATCTGTATCTACTGTAATAGAACGCATATTTACCTTAAAATCATTTGATATTACTTTTGTAATGTTATTGATCAGCCCTACATCATCAATACCTATAATATGCAGACCGGTTAGAAAAGTAAGTTCCTGTTGTTTGTTCCATTTTGCCTTCACCACCCGGTATCCATAGTTGGCCATAAGCTGGGCGGCGTTAGGGCAAGTTGTTCTGTGGATTTTTATACCCTCATTTACAGTAACAAAGCCAAATACATCATCGCCAGGTATAGGGTTGCAACAGGCCGCCAGGGTATAATCTATTTTTTGAAGATCCTCTCCAATCAGCAAAGTGTCAGATTCAGGTCCTTTAATCCTGCTCAGCAGCGATTCTATTTGCTGGTGCTCGTTCTTTTCCGCATTTCCCCTGTTTTCAATTTCCTTTTCACTTGCCAGATAGTCCTTCAGGTCTTTTAATTCAATCTTTCCGTTGGCTACAGCTATAAATAGTTCCTGTGTGGAATGAAGCTTAAAGAAATAACTGAGCTTGTTTAAATTGTCAGTATTATAAGTGATTTTTAAAGATTTCAGTTTCCGCTCAAGCGTTTCCTTACCAACCTCTGCGATCTTTCTTTTTTCTTCCTTCAGGGAAGATTTGATTTTTGACTTAGCTTTTGCGGTTACAACAATGTTCAGCCAGTCTTCTTTTGGGGCCTGTTTTCCCGAAGTGATAATCTCTACCTGATCGCCGTTTTGCAATTTATAGGACAGCGGTACAAGTTTATGGTTCACCTTAGCTCCAATACACTTTGCGCCCACATCCGTATGGATCTCAAATGCAAAATCCAGCGCAGTAGCACCTAAAGGTAATTGTATCAGCGCTCCCTTGGGGGTGAAAATAAAAATCTCATCAGAAAAGAGATTCATTTTAAAGTCATCCAGAAAATCCAGTGCATTGGCTTCCGGATTGTTCAGCATCTCCCTTACCTTCATGATCCACTGGTCGAGTCCATTGTCATTGCTCGATTCTTTGTATTTCCAATGCGCCGCGAAACCCTTCTCTGCAATTTCGTTCATTCTTTGCGTGCGGATTTGTATTTCAACCCATTGCCCTTTAGGCCCCATTACTGTGGTATGCAGCGACTCATATCCATTTCCCTTAGGAGAAGATACCCAGTCCCTGAGCCTGTCCGGGTTTGGACGGTAAAGATCGGTTACAATCGAGTACGCTTTCCAGCAATCTGCCTTTTCATGTTCCGGAGCACTGTCCAGAATGATTCTGATAGCGAATAGGTCGTATACTTCTTCAAACGGGATATTTTTGCTCTTCATCTTGTTCCATATAGAATGGATAGATTTAGGACGGCCATATACAGCGGCATTCAAACCCTGTTCGGCGAGGATTTCATTAATCGGCTCCACAAATCTTTTAATGAACATGGTTCGTTCTGCCTTTTTTTCATTCAACTGCGTAGCTATATATTTATAAGTATCCGGCTCCAGATATTTCATAGAAAGATCCTCAAGCTCCGATTTGATGGCATAAAGACCGAGCCGATGTGCAAGCGGAGCATAGAGATATATCGTTTCAGAAGCGATCTTCAATTGCTTTTGCCTTGGCATAAAATCCATGGTCCGCATGTTGTGCAGACGGTCGGCCAGTTTAATCAGGATCACCCGCACATCATCAGCAAGGGTGAGGAGCATCTTCCTGAAGTTTTCTGCCTGGAGAGAGCTGTTGTAATCAAATACGCCAGAGATCTTGGTCAGCCCATCAATGATCTTTGCCGTTTTCTTGCCAAACTCGCGTTCAATGTCTTCCAGGGTAATGTCGGTATCTTCTACCACATCATGCAGTAAAGCACAAACTATAGAAGTTGTTCCCAGTCCGATTTCTTCTGCTGCTATCTGTGCAACAGCAATTGGATGGTAAATGTAAGGCTCACCAGATTTACGTCGCATGTTTTTATGGCTTTCGAGCGCCATATCGAATGCCTTCCTGATTTCCTTTTTATCCCCGCGCTGCATGGTTGGCTTACAGGCACGCAGCAACGCACGGTACCGTTTCAGAATCTCAAGTTTTTCTGCTTCTAAATCTATCACTAAAGCGTTCTTCATCTTATATCTATTTCAGTATGTTCAGGTCGTTGATAATTGTACAGTAACAATGAATTTTTTGCACATCATGCTAATATGAACAATATTTTTTCAAATTTTATGTTTTCTCATAGGTCACGTGTATTGTATTAATTACGTAAAATATAAGGTTTTTTGAAGCCAAAATCTTATATTAGAATATAAATAAAAACTAAATATAAAATTAGGCCGTACTTTTACAGGGGATATAAATTTATGAAATTTTATAGGTTATTTATTCTGTTTATTGTCATTATTGCAGGGTCAGCAGCAAAAGCGCAGACCGGGTACGTCCCTGTGAAAATGCCGGTACTTGGTGAAAACGATACGATCCGTGTTGCTGGTACCAATGTAGACGGAGAAATGATTCCATGGATTCCCTTGAATGAGGTGGTCATCTACGGAAGCAGAATATTTAAAACTCCGGCGGACCGTGTTGCCTATAACAGACTGAGGTATAATGTGATGAAAGTAATGCCTTATGCACTATACGCGAAACGCCGATATGAACAACTGGAAAAGGATATTGCGCTAACATCGGAGAAGAAAGAACAAAAAGAGCTGGTAAAACAATGTGATAAAGAAATCAAATCAATGTTCAACAGAGAGATCAAGGAGCTAACGATCACCCAGGGTCAAATACTGACTAAACTTATTGATCGTGAAGTTGGCAGAACAACTTATGATATTGTAAAACAAACGAAAGGGGGCTTTACTGCATTTCTTTATCAATCGGTAGCAAGGGTGGTAGGTCACAACCTGAAAAGCACCTACAACCCTCAGGAAGAAAGAGATATTGAATCGATCATCATTTCCTCCGGGTTTTATCAATAATTACATGTCGGAAAACTCAAAAAGTATACATCAGTTTAAAGCAAAACTTATCGGAGGCAAGGACAAGAAACTGTCAGACTACAAGGGCAAAGTGCTTTTGGTTGTAAACATTGCTTCAGCCTGTGGTTTTGCTCCTCAACTGGAAGAACTGCAACAGCTCAGAGAAGAACTCAAAGACAGCGATTTTGAAGTACTCGGGTTTCCTTCCAATGATTTTGGCAGGCAGGAGCCTTTGGACGGGCAAGCCATCAGTGATTTCTGCAGCGAGAGTTATGGTGTGCAGTTTCCGGTTTTTGAGAAGATGATGATCAGGGGAGAACAGGCAACCCCGCTTTTTAAATTCCTTACCAAAACTTCAACCCCAAGGTGGAACTTCCATAAGTACCTGATCAATAAACAGGGTGAAGTAGTGGATTACTTTTTCCCTTTTACCAAACCAATGTCTGCCAAGGTAAAAAAGAAGATATATAAACTACTTTAGGAATTATTTTAAGAACACAGATGAAATTAGACATATTGGTGCTTGCCGTACATCCTGATGATGCAGAACTGGGCTGCTCTGGAACGATAGTAAAACACATTAAGGAAGGTAAAAAAGCAGGCATAATTGACTTTACTAGGGGCGAACTGGGAACACGCGGCACTGCGGAAACCAGAGATGTTGAGGCGGCAGATTCTGCAGAAATACTTGGGCTTCATGCCCGTGAAAATCTCAGGTTCAAAGATGGCTTTTTTAAAAATGACGAACAGCACCAATTGGAGGTCATCAAAATGATCCGCAAGTATCAACCAGATATTGTACTTACCAATGCCCTGCATGACCGGCATCCCGATCACGGAAGGGCCGGAGATCTGGCCAATGATGCATGTTTTCTATCCGGATTGTCAAAGGTCATTACTGAACTCAATGGTATTGCCCAGCTGCCCTGGAGACCAAGGTTGATGCTTCAGTATATTCAGGACCGATACATCAGGCCAGACATCATTATTGATATTACACCTTATATAGATATTAAACTGGCTTCGATAAAAGCCTTTAAGACTCAGTTTTACAATCCCGATCTTGATGGGCCTGACACCTATATTTCTTCGCCCGACTTTTTCGAAAGTGTAATCGGAAGAGCGCGGGAGTTCGGAAAATCTATAGGCACAACTTATGCCGAAGGTTTTACTTCACGGAAACTTATCGGGGTAGATAATCTTTTTAATCTGCTTTAACAGATCAGCCGAATCCAACAAAAAGGACTTTGTTTTGTTTTAATGACAAACTCCAAATATGGGCAATATCTTTTCGACCTTAAAAAACGCATATACACTTTTCAAGAGTGTTGACTTTGCAAAACTTGAGGCACTCTCCAGGAAAACGGACCTTACGAAGCTTGTAGAATCAGTGACCAGTCTGGATGAGATTCAGTTGCGGGGCTTGATGAAAATGATGGATGCACCACAAAAAAACAGGGAGTTGCCTCCAATAGAAGGTGATTTTTATCATTTGGGAGATGAAGCGCTGAAGGATGCCGATCGTGAACTGCAGCTAAAGGTTCGGACTTTCCTTGAAAAAGAAGTAAAGCCAATTGTTAACCATTACTGGCTAAGGGCCGAGTTCCCTTTTGACCTTATTCCTAAAATAGCCGAATTAAACATTTGCGGATTAACCTATCAGGGATATGGGTGTCCGGGTAAATCCAATCTTATGGAGGGGATACTTGCTATGGAAATGGCCAGGATAGATACCTCGATTTCAACTTTCTTCGGTGTTCAGAGTGGTTTGGCTATGGGTGCTATTTATTTGTTGGGTTCCGATGCTCAAAAACAGGAATGGCTGCCCGATATGCAGCAGCTCAAAACCATAGGTGCCTTTGGTCTCACAGAGCCGGAAGTAGGTTCGGGCGCTGCCGGCGGGCTTACTACAACTGCCAGAAGGCAGGGTAGTAAATGGATCTTGAATGGTCAGAAAAAGTGGATCGGGAACGCTACATTTTCAGATGTCACCATTATCTGGGCGCGTGATCTGGAAGACAATGAAGTAAAAGGCTTTTTGGTAAGGAAAGGAATTAAAGGTTTTTCCGTGGAAAAGATGATGGATAAAATGGCGCTAAGGATCGTACAAAACGGGCTGATCAGTCTGAATAACTGTGAAGTTGATGAAGCAGACAGGCTGCAAAATGCCAATTCCTTTAAAGATACCGCCAAAGTCTTAAAGATGACCAGAGCAGGAGTAGCATGGCAGGCTGTAGGCTGCGCGCGCGGAGCCTACGAAAGCGCCCTACAGTATACCATGACCAGAAAACAATTTGGTAAGCCCATTGCGTCTTATCAGCTGATACAAAACCATCTGGTGGAAATGCTGTCTAATCTTACAGCGATGCAGACCCTGTGCTTCCGCCTTTCTCAACTTCAGGATCAGGGCCTGCTTACAGACGCACATGCCTCACTGGCCAAAGTGTTTTGCTCCATGCGTACCCGTGATGTGGTAAGCCGTGCACGTGAAGTAATGGGAGGCAACGGAATCCTGCTGGAATACGACGTAGCCCGTTTCGTAGCAGATGCCGAAGCCATTTATTCTTATGAAGGCACGAAAGAGATCAATACACTGATTGTTGGCCGGGCCATCACCGGTTTTTCAGCTTTTGTTTAGGAAATTAAAGGCAATATCTTTTCCATTACAGCAATGCCTTCATCGATGTGTTTTTTCTCTATGCATAGCGCAGGCCTGAAACGTATGGTGTAGCTGCCACAGCCAAGGAACATTACATTGTGCTTCAGACCCAGTTGTATGAAGGTGTCACGCATTTCCTTTGAGGGGAAATCAAAGGCACAGAGCAGACCTTTTCCACGAACATTACTTATCTTATCGTGCTTGTTTGCCAGTAGCGTCAGCTGTTCCTTAAGGTATTCACCTACAATGGCTGCGTTTTCGCAGAGCTTGTCGTCTGCAATGATCTGCAGGATCTGCGATGAGCGTACCATGTCAACCAGATTTCCACCCCATGTAGAATTAATTCTGGAGGACACTTTAAATACATTGTTTTCCACCTCGTCCACTTTTTTGCCAACCAGTATGCCGCATACCTGCATTTTCTTGCCAAAAGCAATAATATCCGGCCGGGCATTTTCACCGAAATGCTGATGACACCAGAACTTTCCAGTCAGACCAACTCCTGTTTGCACCTCATCATAGATCAGAAAAGCGGCATTAGCATCAGCAATTTCCTTCAGCTGAATCAGGAATTCTTCTCTGAAATGGTTATCTCCGCCTTCAGATTGAACCGGCTCAATAATTATCGCGCAGATCTCGTCCGGGTTTTCCAGAAAAGCCTGCTTGATTTGTGCAATAGAACGGTCTTCGGTATCAACTGCTGTTTTCAGATTAGCCGCATTCAGTGGGAATTTTAATACCGGGGCAGAGACCCTCGGCCAGTCAAATTTGGCGAACCATTTTGTTTTATCAGGCAAAGTGTTGGTAAGACTTAATGTATATCCGGTTCTGCCATGAAACGCCCTTTCAAAATGTAATACCTTAAAACCCTTTTCCCGGGCATATCCCTTGGCGAAATTCTTTTGTACTTTCCAGTCCATAGCAACCTTTATCGCGTTTTCTATCGCCATACCGCCACCTGCTATAAAAAAAGCATGCGGCAAATAGTCAGGAATTCCGTGCTTCGAAAAAGTATCAACAAATTGAGCGTATTGCTGTGTGTATACATCCGAGTTTGACGGATTTGCGAGTGCTGCCTGCAGAAGGTTTTTTTTGAAAGCTTCATCATTGATCATTTTCGGATGATTGTAGCCTAAGGGTACAGACGCAAAACAAGTAAAGAAGTCAAGCAGGGTTCGGCCATATTTAGAATCGTAGATATAGGCGCCCTGGCTTTTTTCCATATCATAAGTCAGATCAAATCCGTCAGCCAGAATATGTTTGCTCAGGGTTTCATTTACGAGTTCAGGAGCTACGGTTAGTTGGTACATATTTCACGTTTTGGTATGTACCAAATGTAATTAAAAGGGCTCAAAATAACCAAATCAGGGCTTTTTTGTAGGTAGTAAAGAAAACAAGGTTTAAACGATTTAAAACTGGTTTTTGTAATGGAATGACTTTTGGTCTTCCTGCGGTTTAAATTTTTTTATTTCCGTGCCTATAAAAACACACTTATTGATGGGCATTTTTTAGAATTTATGTATCTTGACACTATTAAAAATTTAAAATAAAATTATTGTAATGAAAACTGGTACAGTAAAATTTTTCAACACAGAAAAGGGCTTCGGCTTTATTAAGGAAGACAACGGAGCTGAAGTCTTTGTGCATGTTTCAGGATTGATTGACGAGATCCGTGAAAATGACAATGTGGAATTTGAGATTCAGCAAGGAAAGAAAGGCCTGAATGCGGTTAATGTTAAAGTGGTTTAACAGAAATATCCTGTAATGGATGAAACGCCGGCCCCCGGACATTCAGCGTCGGGCATGCTCAGAAAATTATCTTTCTGGGCATGCTCTGTTAGCTGTTTATGTATTTATCGTTCATTCCTGTGCACCTGGAGCAGAGAAACCCTGCTATCTCTCCGGTGGTTTAAAGACTCATTTAATCAATGTAGCCAATTTCTTAAGCAATTCTTCTCCTCTTATATTTTGAGCAATTATTTTTCCATTTTGATCTAATAGATAGGTTGTTGGATAACTGACTACTTCATACCCGCTAATCACTGTGCCGCTGGTATTGGTCTTAATATTCGGCCATGTTATTCCATGCTTCTTTAATAAATTTATCGCGCCGCCTGCCGATCTTTCATCTACCACTCCTATGATTTCCAACTGTTCACGACCATACTTTTTATAAGACTTCATGATTTCAGGAAAGTCGGCAATGCAGGGAATACATGTTGTGCTCCAAAAATCAATGAACACATATTTGCCGCGCAGCTTGTCCAGTGAAACCACCGTTGTCTGCTCATCAGGGTCGGTAACTTTTATCCCTTGAATCTGTGGGGCCTTAAACCCAACCTGACTTGATCTAAAATCTGCGTTACCGCCTTTCGAATAAGCAGGCTTGCTTGGGGTTTTCGCTTCGAAACCCGTATAGCCATCTCCTTCAAGAACAATACTGTGTCTGTTTCCTTCAAATCGGATCAGCTTATATGGCTTTTCTTCCAGGGTTACATATTGTCCAGGCTTTATCGGGTTAATCTTGTCTGGTACAGGAACCCCCGATTTTCCGGTTTGCAGGTATAGTTCATCCTGATAACTTTCAACAGGGGTCCAGATGATATAAGGTTTACCGTTAAAGATGAATGAATTATATCTGAAGGCAGGGAAGCAGAATGATAAATTGGCTAGCTGATTTTCCGGACTTGTGGAAGAGATGTAGCAGTTGATCGTCTCCTGTTTAATTTTTTTATCTAAGAAATAGTCTATTGTGACAGGTACAGAAAGATTTATAATGGTATCACTCTTTATGATCATTTTTCTGATGGTACGGACAACTTCATCAGAATAATCGTTGTTGTTGTTGGCGTCCACTATATATACCGGAATGCTGTCTGCCTGAATGCCGCCCAGAACTGAAAAGCCACATCTAATTGGCTTTCTGGATAAATGAATGGTGTCTGCCAAGATCCAAAAATTGTTTTTCACGTCTTCGAGAAACTGTCCCCTTGTATAGTTTCCTTCACAATAGTTCTGAAAGGCAAACTGAAAGCGGTCAACAACGTAATAATATTCAATCTGATTAGAGATGTCATTGGGTTTTCCGGTCATCTCCGGATACTTCTTTTCTTCGCTGGTAGCCATTTGGAGCCTTTGTGCGATTTGAGTAGAGCTTACTGTGCCGGGTTTCATGCCTATTGAAGAAGTCATGGTTAACACCGCGTGATTTTTAGCAATAGTCAACTGTGACAAGGCACTTTCAAAAGGATAAATGAGGAAAAGGAATAGAATTGAGATTCCTGTTGAGAGGTGTTTCATAAGTTTATGATTTAATTATAGATCTAATATGCAACTAATACTTTAGTCATGCAACTAATTAATTAGTTTATTAAAGATAATTTTGCCAGCCCCTGCTTTTCAGGCCACTGAGAAGGGTTGCGATTAAAGTTCATTCATTAAATAGTAAACAGGTTAATAAAAATATTGCGATTATCAGATATTAGTAGTTGTTTTGATGTCGCGGTGTCTCCGGATCACCCTCTTACCTCAAAAACAGCAACACAATCATCATGAGAGATATAACATCAAAGCAGATCACATTAAGAACGGCAAACGCAATCGGAATAGTTTATTGTTCTGCAGATACGCTCAAAATGATCTCCAGAGATGAACTCCCCAAAGGAAATCTCTTTGGTGTCGCTAAAGCAGCCGGCTTTATAGGCGCCAAGCTGACGCCACAACTGCTTCCACATTGTCATCCGGTAAATATTGATGGCATGGACATCGAATTCGAATACCTGGATAAAGAACTTCATCAGGATTTATTTCCGGAAGTAGTATTCAGCAGATCGGGAATTGTGATCAGAGGCACAGCAAAGTCAATTGGTCGTACCGGCATAGAAATGGAAATGCTTACGGCAGTATCGGTATCGGCACTTGAGATCTATGATATGTTAAAGCCAGTAGATAAGGAACTGGAAATAGGTAATATCCGCTTACTCAAAAAAACGGGGGGTAAATCTGATCGTCAAAAGCATCTTGTAACTTTACCCGTCTGTGCTGTGCTGGTTTGTTCAGATTCAACAGCTGCGGGCCAGCGTGAGGATAAGAGCGGCAAACTGATAGTAGAGATGCTCGAAAGTGTAAAGGCACAGGTGAAGCACTATGTAGTTGTGCCCGACGACAAAGCACAGATTCAGGAAAAGATCCGGAGCTGGGTTGCCGAAGACATACATTTTATATTTACTACCGGAGGTACCGGTCTGGGTCCGAGGGATCATACCGTATCAGCAGTAAAAGAAATTTTGGAAAGGGATGCAGACGGCATTACAGAAGCTATGCGTAGTTTTGGTCAGATGCGTACACCAATGGCTATGATGAGCAGAGGTGTAGCCGGGGCTATAGGAGAGACTCTTGTTGTTACGCTGCCTGGTAGTTCTGATGGTGCCAGAGAATCACTTGAGGCGATCCTGCCAGCAGTATTCCACGCAAGGAAAATGATGAAGGGAGGAGGGCATTAGCATGATTAGCTTTGATGAAGCAAAAGACCTGATCCGGCTAAATGCAAGGATTTCAAAAGATGAATTGATAGATCTGATCGATGCAGATGGCAGGACGCTGGCGGCCGATGTAACGGCCGACCGGGATTATCCCCCATTTAACCGCTCAGCAATGGACGGTTACGCATTGATAGAAGAAGACTGGCTGGCCGGCATCCGCAATTATTTTGTTGCAGAGACAATCTTTGCCGGGCAACCTTCATCAGTTAGGTTAGAGAGTGGGCAGTGTTATAAGATCATGACAGGTGCAGCTGTTCCCGTGCCGGCGAATGCGGTAATCAGAGTTGAGGATAGCGAACCTGCTGGCAGCTTTGTTAATCTAAGTGCCGGGCAATTGAAGACCTATATGAATATTGCTGTGCAAGGGGAAGATTTAAAAGAAGGAGCGGTGGTTCTAAAAAAATCCATGCGCCTAACTCCACAATCCATCAGCATCCTTGCTGCAGTTGGTTTAAGGCAGGTGCTGGTAAAAAAAATCCCTCGTGTTGCTGTAATTACCACAGGAGATGAAGTGGTGGAGCCTGGAATAGCTGTCATGCCATATCAAATCAGAAACAGCAATTCTTATCTGATCAGATCGATGCTCAAAATCTGCGGTATTATACCGGATTTTGTAACACATGCTGCCGACGATCAGGAAGTCATTAAAAATACCCTTACCAAAGCGTTACAGAGTGAGCTGGTCATTATCAATGGAGGGGTATCGGCAGGTGATGCTGATTATGTGCCGCAATTACTTGAAGCACTTCATGTGAGAAAACTCTTCCATAAAGTAGCCATCAGACCGGGGAAGCCTATTTGGATAGGCGTAAAACCAGATGGCGGATTTGTATTTGCGCTGCCCGGCAATCCTTTTTCCTGCATGGTGACTTTCAATTTATTTGTTAAGTATTATTTGAACCTGGTACAGGGGCTCGAAACTCCGGGCTTTCTGAGGCTGCCATTCGACGGCAGCAGGGTCAGGAAGGTAAACCTCGAGGAATTTTTTCCTGTTATACTTGATACTGTGAAAATGAAATTGCAGCCTGCTGCCATAAATGGATCGGGTGATGTCAGGCTTGGACTAAAGGCTCAAGCTATCGCGCTGCATCCCAAGCAAAAAGATGTCATTAATCAAGATGAATTGGTTGATTTTTTCTTTTTATAAGCTTTTTACAGAAAATAATGACTTATAAAATCGTTTTGTAGCTATTTTATAAGTGATTATTTGTTTTAAATCATAAAATATTCTTGTAACTGCTAGTTGTTGTCCAATAATTGCTGGATATTGATTCGTTTATTTAAATTTTTTGGTCTTATTGTAGTATTATGTTGCAAATAATATTATTTATATCATTTATTATCAAGTTTTATTTATAATAATTCGTTTTATGTATGATTTTTGATATATTTATCACATTAAAACTATTTAATTCTGTTTTTTATTGTTAAGGTTTGATAATTTTCGAATGTGTTTGGTTAGATATTTGATTTATTTCTCATTTTTTGACTTTTATTGTTGTAGTTAATGTGTTTTTTTAGTGTTTTTGTGTGTTTGTGTTGATTTTTTTAAGAAAAATTCTATTAAAATCAGTATCAACATTGAAGCGTAATCAATAAACCAGAAAATATGG
>DATFQH010000315.1:0-28012 GCA_035264385.1 Pedobacter sp. | reverse complement strand
GGTGCAAAGATTGGCCGTGCAAAAGGAAAAGATAACATTGATGAACTGGCTTTCTCAGAACCCATCTCAGGAGGAGATGCCATTGTAGTGCATCCTGCAAAAGTAGGAGGTACCCGTCACCTCTCTGCTGCCCAGTTTGTACACGATCAAAGGGATGCAACCGCTCTGGTTGCCTCTCAGGACGGACACTTTACCATCTACACCTGGTCATCTTATCAAAATAAGGTACAGGCACAAAGAATCGACACGCTATTACTGTAGAAAGATTGCTCCTGCGATTACAACCAAAAACAACATCACTATTACTATGCGATCGTAGTTTACACGTTGCTGCCTGGTTAGCTCTTTTGGCTGAACTTCATCCTTTTGCCTGGCAAAAGCATGAATGATGGGATTCAATTTAATTAACATAGATAGACGTATTGGTAGGTATTTAAACAATATCAAACTGTGCGCCATAATTTATTCTGATTGTGGAATTGTTGATAACTTCCACTTTTTTATAAAATCCCAGGCAATGCATCGGTGTCTTAAACCCAAATAGAAAATTATTGTATTGGTAATCAGACGAATATTGAGTAAATATGAATTTATATAGTACTATGTATTGCATATTACTATATAAAGCATATATCTTTGTATTATTATGATAGCAGAAAATACACAAACACAAATGCGTAAGGGCATACTCGAATATTGTGTGCTCCTGATCATATCCAGAGGGGAAATCTATGCTTCGGATATCATTGGAGAATTGAAGTCGGCCCGCCTGCTGGTAGTAGAAGGTACACTTTATCCCTTGCTCACCCGGCTCAAAAACAATGGTTTGCTTAGCTACAATTGGGTAGAGTCCACATCCGGTCCTCCACGTAAATATTATGTGCTGACTCCGGAAGGAAAAGCCATATTGAGCCAGCTCGACGGTACCTGGCAGGAATTAGTATACGCTATAGAAAACTCAAAAAACAAATCATGAAGAAGACACTCCACATAAATATCGGCAATTCCATCATCCTCATTGAAGAAGATGCCTATGAAATGCTCACCACCTATCTTATTGAAGTAAAACAGTACTTTGCAAAAAATGCAGATGATCTGGAAATTGTAACCGACATCGAAAACAGAATCGCAGAGATGTTTGGCGAGATGCTTGTCCAGCAACAAAAAAAGGTCATCAGTATCGCTGATGTTCAGTCTGTCATCAAGCAAATGGGTTCGGTGAAAGACTTTGAGTCCTCCGAGGAAGAAAATGGCGGAGAATATAAGAAGGATAACCTGCCATTCAGTTCTGTAAAAAAGCTTTACCGCGATACAGATCAGGCCATGATTGCCGGAGTTTGTTCAGGCCTTGCACATTACCTCGATTTTGATATCCGCTGGATCAGGTTGACTGCATTATTTACCGTCCTTATAGGAGGTGCTGGTATATTGGCCTACATCATTTTGTGGATCATGATCCCGCGGGCGGAAACCAAAACAGAGAAAATGTACATGAAAGGACAGGAAACCAATCTGCGTGGTTTCGCGAACATTCACCTTGAACCGCTCATGGAGCAATCCAAGGGTTTTCTGGCTGAGTTTTTTGATGTCATTGGCAATTTTGCTACAGGCACCGGTAAAGCGATCTTTAAAGTAATCGCTATCGGTATTATCGCAGCCTCTTCATTTTTTCTGATCAGTTTATTTATCGCCATGATCGCTTTACTTGGCATCTGGGATGCCGATGTGGCCAATTACTTTCCGTTCAGTATTGTGAATGACGAATACTTTACGCCCCTTACCGTCTCCGCATTTGTAGTAGGTGCAATACCGCTTCTTGCACTCATCTTGTTTTCTGCCAGAGTAGCTTTCAGTAAAAGAGAAGTGAACAAAACGTTATCCTTCGTTCTGCTTATTGTATGGCTTGCCGGTATGGCGCCACTGATCATCTACATTACCAAAATTTCTTCTGAATTTAAGGAAGGCGCAGAGTTTTCGCAGGTAACAGAACTAAAGCCCTATACAACTTATACCCTAACTGTAGACAGAACACGTTTCTTCAGTAAACAGGATAGCATGAGCTATAGCATAGATGCTGAAAACTATAGAGGAAAAAAGATCCTTACAGATATCGACGACGAATTTAAAGCACCCAGGGATACCAGGCTGTGGTTAGAGAAAAGCGAAAACGGTAAGATCTCCCTTACGGAGAATTTCAGATCAAGGGGCAGAAATTTTGAAACCGCACTTAAAAACGCGCAGAACATTCATTATGATTTCCTGCAGACAGACTCTGTGATCAACTTTAATCCAATGGTACAGCTGGAAAAAAATGTAAGATGGCGCGGGCAGGAAGTAGAACTTACCCTGAAGATACCTGTTGGCACTACAGTAATCATCAGTGAAGAATTTCGCCGTTACATGAGCGGCAACATTTACTGGGACTGCGAACACGAAGACCGCAAAGGCTTTTATGAACTGCTCATGACCGACGACGGCATCAAGTGCAAATATGAAGCAACCGGCAGAAAATCAGAATAAATATCATTTCACAGTATAGCGGTAGACATAGCGGGCCACGTTCCCGTTCTTGTCTACCCCTTCTATTACAGCCCTGTATGTGCCGTTCCCGTCCGCATTGTAATATTCCAGGTTTAGGGGAGCGGCGGCACTCGTAACCACTTTAGGATTCCAGTAAATGGTCGTACGCAGGTCGTTATAATTGTACGTATTGGCAGGGTTCACATACTTTGGAGAATAAAACTCACGCTGTTTCGCAAAGCCCTTAGGTTTAAACTTAACCAGGTTGGCCTCCGGAATCATCTGTTTCAGCTCAGCCAGTGTGATCTTCTGACCTTTTACCGGCTTTTTGGTATTGACCACAAGTACTCCGCTCGTGCCATATAGTCTGTCTATCGTACCCAGGTCATCCTTTAAAAAGATCTCTACCGATTCGATTTCCTCAGATTGTACGGCAGTAAGCCCAAAATAATCTATAGGAGTGCCGTTCAGGAAGAGCTGCACAGGTTTACGGCTACCCTGCTGGTAATCTCTGGATACATAGAAATTATTTTCAAAGAAAGTAAGCCCGGCTGCCTGACCCTGCAGGCAAATCGCAAATGTAGGACAACCCTTAAAACGCTCTCCGTCGATAGTACGGCCATTAATATTACTCAGTCCGCTCAGGCTGGTATGGTCCAGATGACTTGGTCTTTTTACCTTGGCACCCTCAATTTTTACTTCCTTCAATGTTCTTAGATAGCTGTATTGTTTTTTGCTGTTGTTCAGGTATGGGGCCAGAGCGCTGTCTATATTGGCTACCTCGTCTACCACACCCGGATTTTTAGTCACTGCCGCACCGGGCTGTCCATCCAGCAGGATCATCATTGAAGTTCCATTGGCAGCATATTTGGCATTGATCACCACTTCAGAGGAATCCGGTATGTTTAGTTTTGAAAAAACGAAAGCGCCGCTTGGATTGGTAATCGATTCTGCGGAAATTGTTGATCCTTTAACAGTAAGTCTTAGTGCACCCTTTTTTACAGGCATGCCCGTACGGTCCCTGAGTGTTCCTGAAAGTCGCATGTCCTGCTCCGGAAAGAATTTCACAGGCGGAAATACATCTGCGATAACCTCTTTATAATTGAACCTGCGATAACCCTGGGTAAGCATCAGCAGGTCAAGATCTGCCAATTTTTTGTCATCAGGTTTATTGAAATAATAATTGGGCTTCTCTATGTAACCCTTCAGATCTGAAGTCAGCAGCAAAGAGCTGATGATCGTGACTTCAGCATCTTCATTTACAGGAACTTTCTGGTCATCGGTAACCGCGATTGAAAAATCGCCCTCCAGCGCCCCCGCGCCATCCTTTGCCGACACAGTCATTTTTACCTTTTGCCTTGGCTTATAGGCTGGAAGATCCGTTTTCAAGTCAATAATCAGATTTTTAAGCTGGTAATTGAAAGCAAGTCTTTCAGCTATCGGTTCACCGCTGTCAGAAAACAACGTAATCTGCATAATACCAGAAGGAAATTTATCCTTTGGTATTTTTGCGTTCGTAAGCTGACCATTTAATTTGGTCTTGGCCGCATAACAGATTATACCCCCATTGGTGCCGACAAGGAACATGGTTTTATTTTTGTTGGCATTAAAATAAGCATCGTTTGCCAGTATCTTGATATTTAACGCCAGTGGATCGGCATTGTTGAGCTGGATTGTCGCCCCCGAAGCTACAGATTTCGGCAGCTCGAAACTCTTAACTGAACCATCTTTAAAAGTAATATTTGCCTTGTAAGATTTTGCTGCATCTGCATTCAGATAAAAAGAACCCATGCCCAAATGACCGGAAGTAAAAGTAGTAATGGTAGCACCTGCGTTGTCAGTAACCGTACCTTTAATATCGGTGCCCAGGCCCGCCGAAGTCAGCGCCTTAAAGCCAATTCTGGTAGCAATACCACTGATCAGGTCACCCCCTTCCGGGAAGAACTGCACATCGAAAGTACTGATCTGCGGCCTCAATTTAAAGACCGAAGTCAATATATCATTTTCAGCCATTGTCAGGTCAGTTTTCAGCTCACCGTTAGTAATGGGTTCATTCTTTTTCGGATCTATCTTTATCTTTAAAGTTCCGGCCTGATCGGTGGTGCCTTTTCCCTTACTCACAATATCGTAATTTGAAAGCACTTCCCAGGTCACCGGTTTACCCGCCAGCGGCAGGTTCTCATTGTTTTTGAACTGTACAACCGCGTCAATCTGCTGGCTTTTTGCAGTCTGCGTGTTCTTGTAGCTAAAATGAGTAACCAGTTGTTTATCAATGGCCTCTCCAATCGGGATGGTCTTGCTGAAAAAATAGTCACTGTCGAAGTTAGTCATCCATACGGTATAGGCCTTGACATAGTAGTTACCCTGCTGATAAGTTCCCTTATTGAGCGGAATATTGCCAGTTGCCACACCATTTGTTACAGGCAGCTTTACCGTTTGCACCAAAGAATCACGGCTGTTGATCACATCAACATAGACAATTTTACTGAGCTGTGAAGGCGTGTTAAGCTCCATGGTCAGATAAGCCTTGAACCAGATCGTATCGGCTACACTATAGTAAGGTTTATCAAAATGCAGGTATACTTTTTCAACAGGGCGGGAATCCGAATTTTTTTTAGACTTATTGATGATGTTGTCAAGTATAAGACTGTCCTGTTGTGCATTGGCAGAAAAATGCAGACCTATCGAGAATAATATAAAGGCTAATATGGAAGATCTCATCAAATGAATGTATGGTAATTAATCCTGCTAATATATTCATTTATGAAAGCAATTGGTTAAATACCATACATGTTTAACATTTTTTGACAGTCTTATCCCAAATCGATTACGAAATCTTCCTGTGGAGTACGTACTTTCTTTAGGTTTACCAGCCAGTCGCTGGCTGTGTCTCTGTATCCCAGGGGAAGCAAGGTCGTGCTTCGCAGGCCCTGAGCCCTTAGGCCAAGCAGCTCATCTAATTTTTCAGCTTCGAAACCTTCCATCGGTGTAGCATCAACCTGCAGTAGGGCAGCCTCTGTAATGGCAACACCAAATGCAATGTATGCCTGTTTAGCTGCATGAGCATAGCTTTCTTCGGCCGTCTTAGCAGTAAAATTCGCTACCATATTGTTTACAAAATCTGCATTTGCAGCATCAGGTAAACCGCGCTCACGGTTAGCATGCGCATAAACACCCCGCACGCGGTCTTCCGTGTAGTTGTCCCATGCCGCAAAGATCAGCAGATGAGAACTGTCTGTAATCTGAGATTGTCCATAAGCCACTGCTTTGATTTTTTCTTTAAGTTCAGGATTAGTCACTACAATTATTTTGAACGGTTGCAATCCGGAAGAAGTCGGCGCTAAATGTGCCGCCTGAAGGATTTGGTCAACTTTATCCTGTGAAACTTTCTCACCATTCATTTTTTTGGTAGCGTAGCGCCATTTCAATGCATCTATTGTACTCATCATATTTTCTTTTTGTGTTTAGATCTGCTATTATAACGATTGATATAAAAATAACAGTGTTAGCAAATGTAGGTATGTTAAGTATCACGTTAAAAATATAAGATCGCTTATGACTTTAAAATGATACCGCTGCAGGAAAAACTATTTTTGATCCGGAACGTTAACAATTACGCAAGCATAAAAATGTAATCACCCGTATAAATTAAGCACGAGCCCTATGAAAAACTTAATCGCATCAACACTATTAGCCGTCGCCGCTCTGGGTGCATCAGCGCAGGAAAAAGGCTTCTACATTAAACCTACAGGAAGTTATTTTGTTAAAGTGACACCGGTTGAATTTCCGGCAATAAATGGTCAGCCCGCAAGAGCCAGAACTACAACCATCAATGGCACCGGTGCAGGAGCAACGACCACCACGTCAGAAACAGCCCTGACGGGTTCTTTTGGTCAGGGCTTCCGGGCAGGACTTACCGGTGGCTATCAATTCAACAATGTCATTGGCCTTGAGGTCGGTATCAATTATTACAACAGTGAAGAACAGGATATGATGAAACAGACGGTGATTAACAATGGAACAACCGCACTGAGTTTAAATACTGTAGGCAAGGTCAGGGCATTTGATATTGCACCCGCCCTGGTATTCCGAATTCCCAGTACCGGCAAATTTCAGCCCTACAGTAAGATCGGCTTTATTATTCCCTTCTCCGGCTATCTGCAGATCAATACCGACGTGAATGATCAAACCGGCCAGATTGCAGCTGCTCAGGGCATTGCATCGCCCCCTGGCACCCGTACCAATCTTGTATTGCAAAGAGAAGAACGCATCAACCCCAAAGCCACTATAGGCTTCCACAGTGCTTTAGGGTTTGATTACAGGGTTGGCCAAAAGATAAGTCTCTTTTCGGAGATTGAATACCGCAACATTTCAGTAGGCGGAAAAGACAAGGAGTTAAAAAAATACAACGGAACAGCTACGGTGGTAGTCAATGCCACCAATACGCCCGCGGGATCTAAACAGCTCACACTCGCAGATCAGACTGTTGGCGACAGGGAAGTAAATTACCATAAAACCATCAATTCTTCCATGAATGTGAAGGGGACGGCAGGATATGATAATTCAAGGCCTTCCGATGAGCTAAGGTCGTATATCAATATCGGCGGACTGGGTCTGAATGTTGGTGTAAAGATAGGTTTGTAACTATAGCCCAACCCATCTTTGCTTTTCTTTTTCCTTATATTGCCCAACCCATAACTCATCAGGATGCAGAACTATAAAAACCATTCCCGCTATTACATACCCCATCATTTTGTGTTTTATCCCTTGCTGATCATCCTGATCGTCTATTGCATCAGGGAAGCGCTAAAGACAGAAAACGACGCAAACATATGGGCTATTGCCGCAATTGGTTTTTTCATGGTGGGCTGGCTTTCATTCATGCTGCGCCAGCATTATGGTATGACCCTTCAGAATCGGCTGGTCGTACAGGAAATGCGCTTCAGGTATTATGTACTGACTGCCGAGCGGTTCGAACCACTTGAAGACCGGTTAAGGTTTGGTCAGATCGCAGCCCTTCGCTTTGCATCAGATGCAGAGCTTCCCGGGCTTGTGCAGCGCACACTGAATGAAGGATTGGAATCAGGAGACATTAAAAGCGCCATTAAGTTCTGGAAACCCGATCACAGCAGAATATAAAAGAGAATCTTAGCTTATGAAGATTGCGACATATAACGTAAACGGGGTAAACGGAAGACTGCCTGTTTTGCTCAGGTGGCTTGATGAAACCAAACCAGATGTGGTTTGCCTGCAGGAACTAAAAGCCCCGCAGGAAAAATTCCCCGAACAGGCGATAAAAGATGCCGGTTACAATGCCATCTGGCATGGGCAAAAAAGTTGGAACGGCGTGGCGATCCTCGCACGGAACACAGACATAAAAGAAACCAGACGCGGCCTTCCTGGTGATCCTGAAGACCTGCACAGCCGCTACATAGAAGCCTTTATCAATGGTGTGGTCATCGGCTGTCTTTATCTGCCGAACGGCAACCCGGCGCCTGGTCCGAAGTTCGACTACAAACTGAACTGGTTTGAGCGATTTGCCCAACATGCCGAAGAGCTGCTAACCTACGATGTCCCGGTGATTTTGGCGGGAGATTACAATGTGATGCCAACAGAACTCGATGTTTATAAGCCCGAGCGTTGGCAGGATGATGCCCTTTTCAGACCGGAAACCCGGAATGCATTTAAAAAAATCATAGATCAGGGCTGGACTGATGCCATACGCAAACTGTATCCCAACGAGAAAATCTATACTTTTTGGGATTATTTCCGCAATGCGTATGGACGTGATGCAGGTTTGCGCATCGATCATTTCCTGCTTAGTCCGAACGTTGAAGGCCGCCTAACCGGAGCCGGTGTAGACCGCCATGTCCGAGGGTGGGAAAAATCAAGTGATCACGGCCCTGTCTGGATTACCATCGCAGACTAACTGCGTACCTTCTGCGCTAAAAAGAATCATTTAGCGCAGAAGGTACGGAGAAAGTACGCTGGTTAAGCGTATCGTATGGAGCCCTGCAAATTAATGCTTCAGCTTAGCCTTAAAGACCTTTTCAAGTTTGTCAAGTTTAGGTACAATTACCGCTTTGCAATAGGGTGCATTACCATTCCTGTTGAAATAATTCTGGTGATAGTTTTCCGCAACATAAAAAGCAGAAGCTTTGTCGATCGCCGTCACTACAGGATTGCCAAATGCCTTGGTATCATTCAGCTCCTTTTTGTATTTCTCTGCTATGGCCTTTTGCTCCGCATTGTGATAGAAGATAACCGAGCGGTATTGTGTGCCTACATCCGCACCCTGACGGTTTAAAGTAGTCGGATCGTGCGTTTTCCAGAATACTTCCAGCAGCTCGTCGTATTTTATCTTTGCCGGATCGTAGGTAACCTCGATCACTTCGGCATGTCCTGTTGTTCCGGTACATACATCTTCGTACGTTGGATTTGCAACTGCGCCACCCTCATATCCTGATCTTACAGCAGTTACCCCGTTCAGCCGTTGAAACACTGCTTCTGAGCACCAGAAACAGCCATTACCAAATGTTGCCTTTTGAAGTTTTGCAGATTGTGCACCGACACTGCCGGCCGACAAAAGGACCATCACCATAACTAATATACTTTTCATCTTAATCGTCATTTATGTAAAAATACGTAAGCTCCGCTGATATAGTTTTGATGCGCATCAATGCCCGGCTAAGTTTACAGTAAACTGATAATCGGCGTCCGAAGCGGATCCCTGTGCAAAACTTAAAAAAGTTATATGCAGATTGTTAGACAAGCCGGCATTTTGTATCTGAGGTTTATTGACAATACTTTCTTAAATTAGTTGTTATTATTCTTAAAACAAAGATCATTATGTCTGCACCTTACATACCAAGTTTAGATCTTGGCTCGTACATTAACGGAACAGCGCAGGAGCGTAAAAAATTTTCTGATGAACTGGGCAGGGCCTTTAACGATTCTGGTTTTGTAACCATCACAAATCATGGTTTGACACAGGATTTGATAGACAAATTGTATAAAAACATACAAGCCATGTTTAGCTTATCGCCAGATCAGAAAAAACAGTATGAAAGGGCCGAACTCGCAGGTCAGAGAGGATATACCAGTCCCGGTAAAGAAACCGCTAAGGGAGCGAAAACCGCCGATTTGAAGGAATTCTGGCAGATCGGGCAGGAAGTAACCGACAATGACCCGATCAGAAATCGATATCCTGATAATGAATTTCTGCTGGAGATTCCTGAGTTCAATGAAGTCACCCGTGAGATCTATCAGCGCCTGGAGGCAAACGGCAAGCATTTGCTGCGTGCCATCGCCACTTATCTGGATTTACCTGTCAATTATTTTGATGAACATGTACACAACGGCAATTCCATTTTACGCGGCATCCATTATTTCCCGATTCAGGATCCTGATGCCTTACCCGATGACGCGGTTCGCGCGGGTGCACATGAAGACATCAACCTGATCACTTTGCTGATCGGTGCCAGCGCTGACGGGCTGGAAGTACTGACCCGGAATAATGAATGGCTGCCGATAAAAGCGGGGCATACCGATATCGTAGTCAATGTAGGTGATATGCTGCAAAGGTTAACCAATAACAAACTCAGGTCTACCACGCACCGGGTAGTAAATCCGCCCGGGGAACTGATGAAGACCTCCCGCTTTTCCGTACCATTCTTTTTACACCCGAGATCTGATATGGATTTAACCAGTTTAAGTTCCTGCACAGATGACGCCAATCCGAAGGCCTACAGCGACATGACCGCCGGGGAATATCTTGATGAGCGGCTGCGGGAGATCGGATTGAAAAAATAAGGTTTTATGGTGCGCTTCGACGCATCCAAAAATTTTGTCTCAGCTAATTTTTCTTGTCAATCGCCTTATTGATCACATCCTGTATCCGGCCTCTGATCTTGAGGTTGCCGAGTTTATCAGTAACGGTCGGGTTTACCCGGTTAGACAGAAAAACATAAATCAGACCTCTTGACGGATCAACCCATACGCAGGTTCCGGTATATCCTGTATGCCCGAAAGTTTGCGAAGAGGCCAGCTCAGAAGGATACTTTTTAGTCAGGTCAGGGTCCCAACGGTCAAAGCCCAGCCCCCTGCGGCTGATATTGGATTGTTTGGAAATAAACATATCTACCGTCTGCGGCTTGAAGTATTGCTGCCCCCCATATGTGCCCTTGTTGAGCAGCATCTGGTAGATAATGGCAAGATCATTGGCGCTCGAGAACAGCCCGGCATGACCGGAAACACCACCTACAAGGGCTGCGCCCTGATCGTGTACATAGCCTTCGAGCAGGGTTTTTCTAAAGTACGTATCCTGTTCCGTAGGAATGATCTGGTCTCTGGAAAACCTGTTTCTCGGCAGGAATCCCGCAGTCTGCATACCCAGAGGCTGGTAAAAGTTTTCGCTCACATACACATTTAGCGGCTCACCGCTGATGCGCTCTACGATGTCCTTCATTACATACATGCTGATGTCGCTGTACACATATTTTCCGCGTGTTCTGATCGGCGCGTTCAGCATTTTCGGCCACATCACATCTTTAAAGAAATTTCTCCTGATGTAATAATTGTCTGCCACCTTGGTGGGATAAGCCTCGCTCGAATCCGGGCTGTGATCGCTTGCGGTGATGAAATTATGAAAGGGAATATAAGGGATAAAACCGGCCTGGTGCAGCATCACTTCCCGAACCTTAATATCGTTCATGGGTAGTGTACGTGCTTTTGCTATATATGCGCCCACGTTGGTGTCAAGATTTAGCTTGTTTTCTTCAAACAGGCGCATAACAGTTGGCGTAGTGGCGGTAACTTTAGTCACAGAGGCCAGATCGAAAATGTCGGTTACTTTTTCAGGGAGCCCGCGATAAGTGTGGTGGCCGTAAGCTTTGTTGAAGATTACCTTGCCGTTTCTTGCAACCAGAACAACCATACCTGGTGCAGCCTGAGCCCTGATGGCCTCGGCGGCAATGTTGTCAATCTCTTTCAGGTCATTGCTGTTCACACCGGCATCCTCCGGTAATGAATATTTCAAACGGATAGCGGTGGTGCTGAAACCCGATCCGCCGATATATTTAGGCGAGTAAGTGGCCGGCAGTTTTTTTTCAACACCAACTCCTCCGAAGATGACCTGAGGAATCACCTCCGCGGCAAGAGGCGTATTCTGGTCTGTCCAGATCAAAGGGGCCTTCAATTCATCAAAGGCGGTAAGATTACGTCCCTCGCCAAACAATGCTACGATCACTTGTTTGCTTTTGGCAAGGCCGAGGATGAAATTGACGTTCCGGGAATCGTTTGCCGCGACCGAGGGAATACTGATGATTATGGTGTTGAAGTATTTGAGGTCGTCCTCGAGCTCGTTCAGTGTTGCTGCATTCTGATAATCGGCCGAAGAGAAAGAAGTGATCTTTGTATATTTGTTCAGCAGACTGTCAAATGCCTGGTGATTGTTGAAGCTGAGGTTTACCGACGCAATATTCTTTTTTTCCAGATGAAGCAGCGGAACGGTATTCTCGTGGTTGTTTAGTAATACCGTATTGCCGGTGATGCTGCTGATGAGGGCAAGTGTCTGTTCATTTTGCTTGTGATCCTGTGCGCATGCGGTGAAGGCAAAAAGGGCAAAAAAACTAATGATCAGGATATTTTTCATGGCCTTAAAGATATAAAAAGCATGCTGTTATCGGGAGAAATTTTGTCAAATCGTAATCGTAATTTTACCGTAATTTCTGAATACCGGCCTCCAATTATCTCAAAAGATAATGAGAGTTGAGGCTTATTTTCCCTAAATTAGCAATCTTTTTGAGGAATATTAGATGTCAGATATAATACAGCTTTTGCCCGACAGCGTTGCCAATCAGATCGCAGCAGGGGAGGTCGTGCAGCGGCCCGCATCGGCAGTAAAAGAGCTTTTGGAGAACGCCATAGATGCAGGTGCAAATAAGATCCAGCTGATCATTAAGGATGCGGGCAAAGCCCTGATCCAGGTGATAGATAATGGCTGCGGTATGAGCATCGCCGACGCGAGAATGTGCTTCGAACGCCATGCGACATCTAAGGTCCGCAAGGCAGAAGATCTTTTTGCGATCCGCACCATGGGGTTCAGAGGCGAGGCGATGGCTTCAATAGCCGCTATTGCCCAGGTGGAACTGAAGACCCGCAGACATGAGGATGAGGTAGGTACCATGATCGAGATAGAAGGCTCTTCTATTGTGAAGCAGGAACCTGTAGCCACGGGCGAAGGGACAAGTATCTGTATCAAGAACCTTTTTTATAACACACCCGCCAGGCGTAATTTTCTGAAGAGTAACCCGGCAGAGATGCGTCACATCATCGATGAGTTTCAACGTGTCGCTATGGCGCATCCGTCAATCGCGTTCAGCCTTCACCACGATGGCTCGGAAATCTACAGATTGCCCTCATCTGCATTGAAACAACGCATCATTCATTTATTTGGCAACAATTACAATGAAAGACTGATCCCTGTCGAAGAACAAACCAGTATCATCAATCTAAAGGGATATATCGGCAAGCCTGAATTTGCCAAAAGGACCCGCGGGGAGCAATTTTTCTTTGTGAACAACAGATTTATAAAGGATGCCTATTTAAATCATGCCGTTAACAGGGCCTATGAAGAATTGCTGCCGGATGAGAACTTTCCCCTTTATGTATTATTCATAGAGATTGATCCGGCAAATATCGACGTCAATGTACATCCTACCAAGACAGAGATCAAATATCTTGACGAGAAATCGATCTACGCCATTCTCCATTCTGCTGTGAAGCGCTCTCTGGGTAGGTTCAACATCAGCCCGACCATTGATTTTAATCAGGAAACCGGGTTTAGCGGTATGATTACGCCCATCGCACCTGAAGAAATTGTACCGCCAAGTATCAGCTTCAATCCCGATTTCAATCCCTTCGCTGCAGAGCGTCAGGTTTCCAGAGACTCAGCTTACGCCAGTTTTCCTAAAAGTTACAGCGGCGGAGGCAGCATGTCATCGCCAGGCAGCAAAAACTGGGGCTCACTATACGAGATCGCTAAAAATAATACTGTTGAACAGTCTGCTCTTGATCTGTCCGATTCTGCAGAGCCTGAATTTGTCCCTGCGCAGAAACAACTGCTGCAGGTGCATAACCGGTATATCCTTTCGCAGATTAAGTCAGGAGTGATGCTGATCGATCAGCAGGCGGCACACGAAAGGATCTTGTTCGAGCGCTTCCTGCTTCACCTGGAAGACAGAAAAGGTGCTTCGCAACAAAGCTTATTTCCACAGACGGTAACACTAAGCCCAAATGATTATGAACTGGCCAGAAGCCTGCTCGACGATATTAAAAGTTTAGGCTTTGAGGTGCGGGAATTCGGCAAAAATACGTTAGTAATAGAAGGCATCCCTGTAGATCTGGGTAGTAACAATGTAAATGAAACTCAACTGTTTGAGCACCTGATTGAGGGTTTTAAGAACTCACAGCAGGAGCTTAAACTCGATAAAAGAGATGCACTGGCAAGGAGCATGGCCAGGAACAGTGCGATAAAGAGCGGCACAGCTTTGAGCCAAATTGAAATGAATACTTTAATAGAACAACTTTTTGCCTGTAAAACTCCTAATTTTAGCATCAGCGGAAAACCGGTGATACAAACCATGGGCCTGGCAGAACTGGATAAGAAATTTGATAAATAGATACAATGAATAACATTCATATACCACCGGTAGTCAAGAATTTGCTGATCATCAATGTGCTTTTCTTTGCTGCTACGTTCATGTTTACAACCGATCAGGGCAATTACCTTCTGGTAGAGCAATGCGCTGTGTTTTATTTTGATTCCCCGTTTTTCAGGATCTGGCAACCGATTACGTACATGTTCATGCACAGTCCGCAAAATCTAGCACACATATTTTTCAATATGTTTGCCTTATTTATGTTCGGTGGCGTGCTGGAAAGCAGGTGGGGTGCCAAACGGTTCCTGGTTTTTTATCTGATTACAGGATTGGGTGCCTTGGGGTTGCAATGGGCAGTTCAGGCTTTCGAGGTTTATCAGATTGCCGGAAGTGCTATACCCGGAGAAGCGCTGTCTAAAATAAGCGGACTAACGATGAATCAAGTGCAAACACTGCAGGGAATTTATGGTGGCCCTATGCTTGGTGCTTCCGGAGCCGTTTTTGGATTGCTGGTCGCTTTCGGAATGCTGTATCCAAATACCGAAATGTTTATTATGTTTATTCCGGTTCCCATTAAGGCGAAATATTTGATTCCGGTATATATTATTTTTGAACTTTCTCTTGGAGTAGCACGTGTGCCGGGAGATTCGGTAGCCCATTATGCCCACCTTGGCGGCGCATTGATTGGCTTCATTTTAGTGAAACTCTGGAAGGATAAAGACAACAACAGATTTTATAGATATTATGAATAGAGGCGTTTTTCAGGATTTAAAATATAAAGTTTTTCAATCGGGCGATCCCTCGTATTTATACATCGGTGTGAATACGATTATTTTTGTTGTACTGGCATTGATCAATCTGCCCTTGTTTTTATCGGGCAATGGAGGGCTCGGTTATGACGGCTTTATCAGAGAATATGCGGGTTTCCCTGCCTCGATCAGTAAACTGCCGGTAAGGTTTTATACCATTATCACCTACCAGTTCTTTCACGATGGCTTTTTTCACCTGCTGTTCAATATGCTTTGGTTGTTTTGGATGGGCAGGATTTTCCTGGAATTTCAAAAACCGAGGGCATTTCACTTTGTATACTTATCGGGAGGTGTAGCCGGAGCATTGCTCTACCTTGCAGCATACAACATCTTCCCGGTTTTTGCCCAGTCAGTAGCTGGCGCGACCGTCATCGGTTCATCCGCGGCTGTGATGGCTATAGTTGTAGCTACCGCTACATTGCTGCCCGATTACAGCATCCGGCTGCTGCTCTTTGGCGATGTGAAACTAAAATACCTGGCTATTGCCTATGTTTTATTAGATCTCATTGGTATAGCATCTCAGAATGCGGGCGGAAGTTTTGCGCATCTCGGCGGGGCATTGCTTGGGTTCACCTATATTAAAATGTTAAAGAACGGTACCGACTGGAGCAGCATCTTTAAAAGAAAGCCAAAACTGAGGGTAGTTAAAAATGAATCTGCCGGCAGACCTTCAAAAAAGAACACTTCCTCAATAGATCAAAGGGAAATAGATGCGATCTTAGATAAAATTTCTCAGTCCGGATATGAAAAATTGACCAGAGAAGAGAAAGAAACCTTATTTAAGGCAAGCAAGCATTAGCAAATGAAAAAAAAGTCTAAACCAACATTTCTGGACAAGTTAGTACGCTTTGCGGCACTGGTTTTGGCACTGGTGCTGGTTTTGTGCTTTCTGGCAGGCAGATTTGATCCCCGGGAGTATAAGTACTTTCCTTTTTTTGGATTGGCCTACCCCTTCGTTCTGGTTTTAAATACATTTATGATCGTATGGTGGTGTCTCAGGAAAAGGTGGGTTTTTGCCATTTCTACATTTGTGCTAATCCTGCTTGGCTGGGGGGCACTAAAAGCCAGTGTAGGTTTAATAGGCTCCTCGGGTGAGGGAGCTAAAAGCAAACCCGAACATCTGCGGATGATGACCTATAATGTGCATGGCTTCCGGCCATATGGTCAGGATAATATTGAATCGATAAAAGGAGATATGCTCGATCTTATCGGGAAAGAAAACCCGGATGTCATCTGTTTCCAGGAATATTTCACTCGTAAGAAAGGTTCCTTCGACATCACAGACAGTCTCAAGCGAATCCTCAAGACCAGGCATTATTATTTTGAGCCTTCAATGAAGAACGATTACGAGGCATTTGGTCTGGCGATCTTTTCCCGATATCCGATAAAGGACAAGGGGCTCATCAAATTCAACGACGAGTTTGGCGGCAACTCAAGTATTTATATCGATATACTGGTAACCGGCCGAAAAATCAGAGTTTATAATGTCCACCTGCAATCCATCTCCTTTCAGGAAGAAGACTACAATTATATCGATAAAATCGCGCAGAAAATGAAAGCGGAAATTGTACCCTCTAAAAGGATCCTGGGTATGCTCAGAAACGCCTTCGTAAAACGGAGCGCACAAGTTGACATTATGAAGAAACATATGGGAACCTGCGAAACGCCCTTTTTAATTGCCGGTGATTTCAATGATACACCAGCCTCCTATGCAGTTACCCAGCTTACAGATTCTCTTAAAAATACTTTCAGAGAGCAGGGTACCGGATTCGGGCGTACTTATAATGGCAAGTTCCCTAACTTTCAGATAGACTACATCGCCACCACCAAAGAGTTTAAGGTGATCAATTACCAGATTATCGAAGCCAAACTATCAGATCATTTCCCTGTTCGCAGTGACCTGAAATTAAACCCCTAAAATTTTTACCTTTGCAACATGAATACAGGCTTGCAGCTATACAATACCCTAACGCGTAAGAAAGAAGTTTTTGAACCCATAAGTAATCCCAATGTCGGCATGTACGTTTGCGGGCCTACTGTTTACAGTGACGTTCACCTCGGAAATTGCCGTACTTTCATCTCCTTTGACCTGATTTTCAGATACCTTAAATATAGCGGATATAAAGTACGGTATGTGCGGAACATTACAGATGCCGGACACCTGGAAGGAGACCGTGATGAGGGTGACGACAAATTCGCAAAGCGTGCCAAGCTTGAGCAGCTTGAGCCTATGGAGATCGTTCAAAAATATACCCTTGGTTTTCATGATGTCATGCGGATGTTCAATACCCTGCCTCCGAGCATTGAGCCCACTGCCACAGGCCATATTAGCGAACAGATTGAAATGATCCTGGAGATCATCAATAATGGATATGCGTATGAGGCCAATGGAACTGTATATTTTGACGTAGAGAAATACAGCAGGGAATACAACTATACGATTCTTACCAATAGAAACCTCGAAGATATGCTGGCCAATACGCGTGAGCTTGGCGGACAGGATGAAAAGCGCGGCCGTCTGGACTTTGCCCTGTGGATCAAGGCAAAACCGGAAACACTGATGCGCTGGCCATCGCCATGGGGTGTAGGATTTCCAGGATGGCACATAGAATGCTCTGCGATGAGCGCAAAATACCTGGGTGAAGAGTTTGATATTCATGGCGGCGGTATGGACCTCGCAGCTACCCACCATACCAATGAGATCGCACAATCAGAAGCCTGCAGCCATAAGCAACCTGCGAAATACTGGATGCATACCAATATGCTGACGGTAAACGGCTCGCGTATGTCCAAGTCTGCCGGTAACGGCTTCCTCCCTGAAGAACTTTTTACCGGAGATCATCCTTTGCTTGAAAAAGGTTTCAGCCCGATGACAGTAAAGTTCTTTATGCTTCAGGCCCATTACCGCAGTACACTAGACTTTTCAAATGAAGCCTTGGATGCCTCCGAAAAGGGATTCAGGAGGCTGATGAACGCGGTAAACCTGTTGGAGAAGTTAAGCGCTTCGGCAACAACTGATTTTGATGTTGATGCCATCGCCGCCAATTGCGTTAAAGCAATGAACGACGACTTTAACAGCCCGGTAGTTATTGCCGAACTCTTTGAAGCCGTAAGGATCATCAATACCGTGCATGACGGAAAAGCAAATATCAATGCTGAAGAGCTGGAAAAGCTCAAGAAACTAATGAGCGACTTTGTATTTGATATCTTTGGTTTAAAAGACGAAGATGCTTCCAACCTGGAACTCAATTCGGTGCTCGACCTGGTTATTGACATCAGGAAGGCTGCCAAAGAGAACAAAGACTACGCAACATCAGACAAAATCCGTCTGGGGCTGCAAAGTATGGGCATCCAGCTAAAGGACAGCAAGGAAGGTACCACCTGGAATAAGATCTGACATTGTGCAATTGTTGAATACTTTTTAAAAAGATAAAGTCTACCACACCTATATTAGAACCTATATTTAAAACATGATGAATAAATTCCTTTATACAATCGTTGCTGCATCGCTTTCATTTGGTGCTTATGCACAGAAATCTGATGGCACTACAAAGTCACTGGTCAATACAGAACTGGACTTTGCTGAGAAATTAGCCAAAACAGGAGCAAAGACCGCATTCGACACCTATTCCAACAGCAACACACTGGTATTCAGACCAAACCCGGTTAACGCAAAAACATACTATGCGACTCAGGGAGACACAAAAGACCTGGCCTGGACTCCTGCCTACGCAAGAGTATCGCGGAGCGGCGACTGGGGCTTTACTACCGGTCCTTACACCTATAACGGAGAGAAAACCAGCTATGGTCAGTACTTCTCTGTCTGGAAAGCAGTTGATGGTAAATGGGAGCTTGTGCTGGATCTGGGTATAGAACACAACAAACCTTTGAATAAAGTAACAGATCAGTTTATTGAACCGAAGGATGCTTACAAACCTAAATTTCTGAACGATAAACAAAGAGAAGCGGGAGCGAGCATAATTTCCACAACAGAAACCACATTAAATGCAACACTAAAATCCTATGGAGTATCGGCTTTTTCCGGCTTTATCAATCCGGATGTAAGAATTCTGTTCCCAGGATACGAGCCTATTATAGGAAAAGACAAGGCAGTTGCTTTTTTCAACAGTATGATGAGTAAGGTAACACTGAAAACTACAAAGGTGAATAAAGCCGACGGTGGAGACTTTGCGTACTCTTACGGCCTTGCCACTATCGATTATAAAGCAGATCTGAGAGAAAGCTTCAACTACGTATTCATTTACGAGCGTCAGGCCGATCACAACTGGAACCTGATCGCGATGGTCTTTACAACGGCAGAGCGCTAATCCTACCCATGAAATTTTAAATCTAAAAGGCCTCTTAAACATCAAATATTAAGAGGCCTTTTTATTATCCATCCCTATTATGAATAAAAATTTAATACTATCGTTATTGATGCTCCTGGCAGGCATACCCGTGCTGGCGCAGAAGTTTGATTTGCAGGGCAACAGAGGAGCCAGGGGAATAATGCCCGAGAACACCGTTCAGGGGATGTTAAGGGCGTTAGATCTGGAGGTCAACACCCTGACTATGAATGTGGTGGTTACTAAAGACAGCGTAGTCATCCTTTCACAGGAACCTTATTTCAATCATGAATTTTGTCTTAAGCCAGATGGCAAGCCCATCACATTAAAGGAGCAAAAAACATTCAATATCTACAAAATGAACTATGCTGAAGTGCAAAAGTTTGATGTCGGCAGCAAAGTCCACAGCCGTTTCCCCTATCAGGAAAAATTCACAGCCTACAAACCGGCGCTCGAAGAAACCATTGATGCCGTAGAGGCCTATGTTAAAAAGAACAAACTGCCAAAACCCGAGTACAGCATTGAGACCAAGACCATACCCAATGGTGATCATGAATTTCAGCCTGAACCCGCTCAATTCGTTGACCTGCTGATGGAAGTGATCAATAAAAAGAAGATTGCGAAGAGAGTGACCATCCAGTCGTTCGATGTCCGGACCCTGCAATACCTGCATGAGCATTATCCTAAAATTAAAACGGCATTGTTCATAGACGAAAAGGTCGATTTTGAACTCAATATTTCCGACCTTGGATTTAAGCCGACTGTTTACAGTCCATATTCAGTGCTGGTGGGAAAAGGACTGGTAGACCGTTGTCATGAAGCCGGAATAAAGATCATCCCATGGACGGTCAATTCTGTTAAAGACATGAAATACCTGATCGGCTTAGGAGTGGATGGTGTAATTACAGATTATCCGAACCTTTATAAAAAGGTGATGGACGACCTTTAAAAAAGGTTTCTGATGATCTGTTCTATCGAAAGGCCTTCAGCTTCTGCGCGGTAATTGCGAACAATGCGGTGACGGAGTATGGGTTCAGCAACCGCCTGTACGTCTTCAATATCCGGCGAATACTTTCCGGAAATCGCCGCATGGCATTTAGCGCCGATCACCAGGAACTGAGAAGCCCTTGGCCCTGCACCCCAACTGATGTATTTGTTGATGTCTTCTGTTGCGAGCGCTGTGTTCGGCCTTGTCTTACTGGCAAGCCTAACCGCATATTCGACCACATTATCTGCAACGGGAATATTTCTGATTAGCTTTTGAAAATACTGGATTTGAGCGGCATTTATGATCTTCTTCAGTGCTACATCACTGTTGGTAGTGGTATTCCTGACAATGGTCAGCTCATCGTTAAACGAAGGATAGCTCAAGTGAATGTTGAACATAAAACGATCCAGCTGTGCTTCGGGAAGAGGGTAAGTACCTTCCTGTTCAATAGGATTCTGTGTAGCGAGCACAAAAAAGGGATTGGGCAATACATGTCTTTGGCCGGCAGCGGTAACCGCCTTTTCCTGCATAGCTTCCAGTAATGCAGCCTGTGTTTTTGGAGGTGTCCGGTTGATCTCGTCAGCCAGAACTATGTTCGAAAATACGGGGCCGTGGATAAATTTGAAGTTCCTGTCTTCTCCCAGAATCTCTGCGCCAATAATATCACTTGGCATCAGATCAGGAGTAAACTGAATTCTGTTAAACTGCAGGTCCATAACATCAGCAACCGTTTGCACCAGTAATGTCTTTGCCAGACCCGGCACACCAACCAGCAAACAATGCCCGTTACTGAAGATAGAGATCAATACAGATTTGATCACATCTTCCTGTCCGATAACGATTTTACCGATCTCAGCCTTGATGTCACTGTATACTGCATGGAGCGCATCAACGGCTTTAATGTCATTTTCAAACTGCATAAGCGTTATTTTTTAGCAGTTATATTTTTAGTCCAGATCTTCAGTTCATCGCAGTTGGTATACTCATCATCAATCCTGATGTACGTATCTTCTCTTCTTTTTTCAAACCAATCGCTCAGCATACGGTCAATTTTTTCCTGCAGCGCCTTTTCTTTAAACTTCGCATAATCCTGTTCCAGATTTCCCTTATGCGGGGCGATCTTCGCTTTAAGGTAAAGAATCTTATATCCTTCTTTTCCGTCAGGATCATTAAAGGCTACAGGCTGTGATATTTCACCAGCCTTCATCGTATCTACAATAAGGAATACTTTAGGATCCAGTTTGTCTGCAGGAATGAAAGTTGTCCTTGCGGTAACCTGATCTGCGTACAGTAGCATACCACCATTGTATTGAGAATCTTTATTGTCAGAATACAGAGATGCCGCAGTTGAAAAAGGAACCTTCTTCTCTATGATACTTTTATAAATGGTATCCGCATGCAGCTTTGCACGCTCTAAACTCTGAGGTGTAGTTTGCGGACGGACCAGGATGTGACGTGCCTGAACCTGCTCACCCCTGCGCTCTATTACCTGCAGGATATGGTAGCCATGTTCTGTTTCAAATACCGGCGACATCTCCCCTGGCTTTAATTTAAAGGCCCAGGCGGTAAACTCTTTTACCATTCTCGTACGCTCAAAAAAGCCAAGGTCACCACCGTCAGGAGCCGAACCCGGATCTTCTGAATATGATTTTGCTAAAAAAGCAAAATCCTCACCGCTTTTAACCCTGAGTCTTAACGCATCGATCTTATCGTAAAATTTCTGCTTCTCTGCCTTTGTCAGCTTAGGGTGCAGGACGATCTCGCCAATTTCAAACTCAGTCGGGATATCCGGAAGACTGTCTTTTTTGTAAGTGTCAAAATAGCGTTTAACCTCGATAGGAGTAATGGTAACATCCTGAGTAATCTTTTGCTGCATCTTGTTTGAGATCAGCTGTTCCTTGATGTCTGGCCTGATTTCATCTTTATATTGCAGTACAGACCGGTTTAAGAACTGCTCCAGTCTTTCCTGGCCACCGGCCCGCTGAATCTGCATTCTCATCCGCTTGTCGACCTCTTCATCAACCATTCCTTCCTCTACAACAATAGAGTCAATTTCAGCCTGCTGCTTCAGTAATTTTTGGGTAAGTATCTGTTGAAGGATGTAGCATTTTACGGTTGGATTTTCCGGATTTCCTGAGTTCAAATACTGAGCATACTGCTGGTTCAGGTCAGACAACAAAATGATATTGTTTCCCAAAACCGCAATAACCTTATCTATATTTTTCTTTTGTGCCTGCGTGTTGGAAAACAAACAAATCAATCCGCATGCTATTACTAAAAATTTCCTCATTCTATAGTTATTCAATTTTATTCTCTTTGCAAATTTAATATTATATATGCTATTGGCGGCAATTTATAGCTTAGCCAATTTTCTTATTTCATCCGGATAGATCTTCACCGGATATTTTTTTCTCAGGAAGGACACCCATTCCAGCTCCAGGTTCTGCTGATAATCTGTAATCACCTGCCCCTTTACATCTTCAAAAGAGCCCTGTGCATAAGCATCCTTGTGGCTGTTATAATAGGCAAGGAGTTCGGTTTCTTCATTCTGTGCCTTTTCCCAAATCTTTTTTTCCGTCAGATTAAACATCAGTACCGCCTCCCTGTACTCATTCATCATGAAAGTATATTCAGGCTTGGATTTTGAAATCCGCTTTTGTGTATTCAATGATTGTTCATAATCAGTCACCTCTGCCAGGTATGCTGTATCCTTGTCAAGTTCCAGTTCTTTAGCATCCAATACTTTAAGTTTGAAATCAATATAAAGATTCAGATAGACCTCAAGATCTTTGTACGACACACTCGCATTACCCGCATGGTTCTTCTTGTAAAACCACCTGAATTCCTTACTGGATAGCGGCTTCCCGTTTATTAAAGCTACATTTTGTCCAAACGCAGCACCCATAACAAAACACAGTATAATGACGCTGTAAACTTTTCTCACTAAAGAATTATGGTGTAAATTTTAAGGCATAAAAGTAATAAATAAAGGCACTATAATGAGATATTTAACTAATTTTAACAGAAAAAAGATTTCTAATAAAATTATCATTGATGCTGAGTCAACTTACCAACGATCCCCAGGCCCTTCGGTTGTTTTTTACAGACGATATTTACCTTGTCGACGAACCTGAAGCAGTTACCTATGCCGGAACCGGTGAGCAGAACCATCAGGAATATGTTTCCCTGGTAAAGGAACCGGAACCTGTCAGCCTTGCGGCCGCAAGGCCTGAGTTCAAATTCCTTGGTAATAACAAACGCAATATCCTGATCCTGGTCAATGATGAGCAAAACGAGGTCAGCGATGAAAAAGGCAGAGAATTACTCAGGAAGATCGTCAAATCGATGAATTTAACAGCCAATGATTTTGCGCTCCTGAATTACGCAAACTATAAAAGCACGAGCTTAGCCCAGCTAAACACCCATTTCTCATGTACCCTGGTATTCGCCTTTGGGGTAACACCACTACATCTGGGCCTCAACGATCACCCCGAAAATACAGTAGTCAATGAAGGAGCCGTAAAACTCATTTTTTCAGCAGAGCTTAAAACTCTTGAAGCCGATCAGCAGGCAAAGAAAGTACTTTGGGGCAGCCTTCAACAACTCGGCCTATGATCCAGCAGCTGGTTTTTGCCACCAACAATAAACATAAAGCCGAAGAAGTTCAGCACCTGCTCGGACAGCTATATAAAGTACTCAGCCTTGGTGATATCGGATGTACAACCGATATTCCGGAAACAGGGGATACCTTTGCCGCGAACGCCGCCCTGAAGAGCAGCTACGTAGCCGAACATTACCAGCTCGACTGTTTTGCAGACGACAGTGGTCTTGAGATTGAAGCACTCCATGACGAGCCGGGAATATATTCAGCCCGGTATTCGGGAGTTAAGGATGACCAGCGGAACCTGCAACTCGTGCTGCAAAAAATGGAGGGAACAACCAACAGAAAAGCCAGGTTCAGAACAGTGATCTCACTGATCAGGCAAGGAGAGCATTTTCTCTTCGAAGGCATCATCAATGGAACCATCAGGCAGGAACCTGCCGGAAATCATGGCTTTGGGTACGATCCGATATTTGAGCCTGCCGGCTATCCCATCACCTTTGCCCAGATGAGCATGGACCAGAAGAATGGAATCAGTCACCGTGCGCTGGCCATGAAAAAACTTATTGCTTTTTTAAAGGAACAGACTTCTTAGCAGCAGAATCTATTTTCTTAATCAAAGGTTCCGCTTTCTTAATAGCAGGTTCTGCCTTTTTAAGCAGCGGCGCCGACTTCTTCAATAAAGAATCTGTTTTTTTAATCAGCGGAGCCAGTTGTTTCGCAGCTGCAGAATCCAGCTTCAGATCCTTCGCAGGGATAGAATCCGTTTTAATGTCCTTGTTTTTAAGTTCATTCTTCAGGCCTGCCTTCACCTTATCGGTAAAGGTCTCAACAGCTTTACCATTCTTTACACCAATCTTTTTCACAGCCGATTTGTCTTTTTTCCCGGCCTTAACATTTGGCTTAGCCTTACCCAGAATCACTTCCTTTTTAGACAGCGGCCTGACCTCCGGCTTCCAGATAAATCCGGTAAGCATTTTATCTTCCTTCAGCTCTTTTACCGGCATTCTGACACCCTCAGGATTCTTGATTGTGAGCAGGTCGGTGATCTCTTTGTTCTTAAAGAGGATCTTAATCCGGGCACTTACTGTCTGGCTCATTTCCGTATAAACACTATCTTTATCCTTAGAATAATAAATGCTTTCAGCATTGCCATCCACAAACATATTGCTCAGTTCTCCATTGGTAAAAAAACCGGTAATCAGCTTTCCCTTCACCTGGTTAAACTTCGCGGAATCCGGATACACATTGACCAGAAAGCCATTTTCCAGGACCTGCAGGGTATTGAGTTTATTGTTCTTTAACCTCAGATAAATAGTGTCGCCGGTTTGCTGCGAACCCTGCGACCACAGCACGGGGCTGCCATACCAGCGTAACGTAGAATCTGCGGCGGTATAGAACAGCGAATCGGCAACCGCCTGCATATTTGATTTAAATACCCGCACATTGTGAAATGCCCTGATCGCCCTGGTTTTAATGGTGTCTGCCGGATTGGGTGGAACACTGTCTTTTTTGACCAAAGAATCGAGTCCCTTCCCCAGTCCCCCGGCCTTCGCGGCCAAGGAGTCCACCGGAGCGGTCAGCGCCTGTTTTTTAAGTACACTATCCGGCAGTTTCTTCGCAAGACTGTCCTGCAATTTTTTGGCAGCCAGAATCGCGCTGCCAGGCTTAACCTTAACCGGAGCCCCGGCCGGCTTTTTCAGTAAGGAATCTGCCTTACCTTTAACTACATTGCCGAGCTTTAAAATCCCGGCCATCGAATCTTTGGCAAGCGAATCCCGCTGCCTCCCCTTAAGACTGTCCATGAGCACACTGTCCTTCAATAAACTATCTTTGGGCATAGTCGCCTTGAGGCTATCCGTAAGCTTTTGGGCAAGAGCAGCCGCTTTTTTCTCTTTCTTAGATAACTTTTTAGCCGGCTTCGCCGGAGCCGTCACGGGCTGCCTGCCCTTTCGTGGCGGCGTTCCCTGTTTCGGACCTGTAGTTTTTGCCTCAGGCTTTTCCTCTTCTCCAAGCTCATTGTCCTTTTTCAATACCGGAAATTCAAGCAGCTTTAAGGTTTTCTGAAAAACCATCTGCGTTTCAAGCGTATCGGCGCCCATCCAGATGCTATCCGGCACCATTTTTTTGTTCACCTTTATAGAATCCTTGGTGCCCATACCTACATAAGCATTTTTAGTCACTACCGCACGCTCGTCCTTCTTGTAATAATACCCCAGCTGTCCATATAAAACAGTTTTATCCGAAGTATCCTTAAAGACAATGTTCCGCACAGCCTTGCCATATCCCGCAATGCCGTCATAATATAAACTATCGCCCTTCAAAGACTTGGACGCATTGGTGTACAGATTTTTTTTTCCAAAATAAGCATACTCCGTCTTGGTATTGTAGGCGCCGTTTTCCGTATACAGGTTATCTCCCTTACCCTTAATATTGGTCGGGCCGTAGAAATATGCCCAGTTGGTCAGCGTATTGTACCGCAGCGTATCCGAGGTGATCCTGCTTTGTGGCGTAACGACCACCACATTATACCTGAAATAGGCATCCCTGCTGTTTGAAAAATAATAACCGTTCTTGCTGGTCAGTGTAACATCCTTGTTGACGATTTTACCACCCTCTATATAAGTACCCACTTTAGTCCCCATGTTATAATCCAGCGTATTGGTGGTCAGAACAGACTCCTTGTCGATCATCTTTACATTGCTGGTCAGGTGGGCAACCTTAGTATTACCATCATAAATCAAATGGTCAGAATAAATATTTATGGTATCACCCTGATTGATGTGGACATTATTGAAAGCCTCAAAAATATTCTTATCCTGATAAAATACAGCACTGTCGCAGGTAAGCGTGGCGTTGTCGTGCCTGAAAACCGGTCTTTTTAAATAAGAAACATTTAAGGCATTGTTACTGGTTCCACTTTCAGAACGGTCTAGTATAATTTTGGTTCTCTGTTGCCCGAGCAAAGAGAATGGTAACACAAATAAGATAAAGAAAAGGTGTATTTTCTGCACTTTACAAAGTTAGTTGTTATTTTTGAAAGATGTTACCCCTCCAGCCTTTTAAAGACCATATCCGCAGCAATGCACTTTTTGCCGGAGGGCAAAAGATCCTGCTCGCCGTGAGCGGAGGTAAGGATTCTGTTTTAATGGCACATCTGTTTAAACAGTCCGGATTTCATTTTGGTATCGCACATTGTAACTTTAATTTAAGGGCAGATGAATCTCAAAGAGATGAAAGTTTTGTCAGGATGCTTGCCGCTACACTGGAAGTTCCGTTCCATGTAACGCAGTTTCAGACGAAAGCGTATGCGGCCACCAACAAAATCAGCACGCAAATGGCAGCCAGAACCCTCAGGTATACCTGGTTTGAAGACATTCGTAACACGCAGGGTTACGACTTTATCGCACTGGCACAACACCAGGATGATGCAATGGAGACCATACTGCTGAACCTTACAAGAGGAACGGGCATTGCCGGGCTTCATGGCATCCTGCCAAAAAGAGGAAAACTGATCAGGCCGCTGCTGTTCCTTTCCAGGGCAGAGATCGACCAGTTTGCGGAAGCCAATCACCTCGACTATGTAGAAGACAGCTCTAACCTTGGCTCGAAGTACGCACGCAACAAGATCAGGCACCACGTAATCCCGGTCCTCAAAGCCCTCAATCCAAACGTCGAACATACCTTTCAGCAAAACATTCAAAGGTTTGCCGAAACCGAAATGGTGCTCCGGCAGACGGTATCGAGGCTGAAGCAGGAACTCCTGGTAAAGGAAGAAAATACCCTGCGCATGTCCATCAAAGCCGTCAGGGCATTAATGCCGCAGCACCTGTTGATGTTTGAACTGCTCAGGCCCTTTGGTTTTTCGGAAACCGTAGTAGCCGAGCTGCTAAACGCACTGGACAAACAAAGCGGCACCTCCTTTTACAGCGCAGCCTACCGGATCATAGTAGACCGCGAAGACCTGATCCTGTACCCCCTGGACAATCCTGCAGATGATCCCATAAGATTTATTCATCAGCACGACCAGAATATCGAATTAAAATACCATCACCTGCAGATTTCCTATATGGCACAGGCTTTTTTTG
>DATFQH010000314.1:0-9580 GCA_035264385.1 Pedobacter sp. | reverse complement strand
CGCAAAAAATCCTTTTTTAACCTCAGGCACACCGTACCCATAGCCATAACCAAAGCCATAGCCATAGCCGTAACTCGAACTGCTTTTCACATCATTCACCAGCAATGCTATATTCTTCATTTTCCTGTTGGCATAAATATCCTGAGGAATTACCAGCTGATCTTTATGTGTATAACGCTGTCTCACTACGTATAATGTCAGATCAGCATACTTGCTCAGCAATTGCGCATCAGTTACCATACCAACCGGAGGAGCATCAATGATCACATGATCAAAGTTTTCCACAAGGTATTTGATCAACAGGTCAGTGCGCTCACTCATTATGATTTCAGCCGGATTCGGCGGAAGATTACCCGAACCGATCACGAAAAGATTCTCATGCTTTCCAGACGGCTTCACAATCGCTTGAGGAGCCATCTCCTTATTCACAATGAAATTGGTAAAACCAAGGTCATTCTTAATATTCAGCTTGTTAGACAAGTTGGGTCTGCGCAAATCCATTTCCATTACCACCACTTTTTTGCCCGATATGGCAAGAACAGTTGCCAGGTTCAGTGAAATAAACGACTTACCTTCACCCGACATACTCGAAGTCAGGAGAATCGTTTTCTCGTCACCCTTAACAAAGAATGAAAGATTGGTCCTCAGTGCCCTGAACTGTTCCGAAATCGGTGTTCTGGAATCCTGTGCCACCACAATGGTATTGTTGTATTCGGTGCTGTGCCCAATCTCCCCGATAATAGGAACACGGGTATAGCTTAAGATCTGTGCCCTCGATATGATGCGGGTATTCAGCTTATCTTTTGTCAGGATTACACCAATCGGAATCAGCAGACCAAGAAGACAAGCATAGCTGTATAAATTGGTCTTGATCGGACTGATCGGCCCCATCGATACTGGCGGCTCTATCACCCTGCAATTGGAAATATTAGAAGTTTTGGAAATGGCAGTTTCCTCTCTTTTTTGAAGTAAGAAAACATACAGGTCCTGCTTAATCTGTTGCTGTCTGGACAGATCCAGATAGGTTCTTTCCACTGCAGGAACCTGTCTTACCTGTCCGGCGATAGAATTTGAACGCGAACGGATCCGGTTTCTCGTGATCTCCATCGAACGTTTCATTCCTTTCAGGCTCGAAAGCATATCCGCTCTGGCGCTTGCAATCTGGGTGTTCAGGTTCTGGATATAAGGGTTCGCCTCAGTTTGGCTCAGGCTGTTCTTCTCTTTCTCTAAAACGATCGTATTGTATCTTTCTATCAGAGCGGCAAAACTCGGGTCGTCCAGCAAAGCGCCGCTCGGCACAATGCGTTCGGCAGCATTTGCACTTGAAAGATACTGCTCCAGTGAGTTCAACACACTCAATTGTGTTTCGGTTTTCCCCAGGTCATCTACAGACTCTTTCGTTGAAGTGATCAGCTGGGAAGCTTGCGCGGAAATGTCGGTGATCTGGTTGCGCTGCTTAAAGCTTTGCACATTACCTTCAATATTACCAAGCTCTTCCCCTACATATACCAGCCTGTTTTCTATAAAGGCGATTGTACTGTCGGCAATCCTGTTCTTATCCGAAAGCGCACTTTCCTGGTAAGCCTCTATCAGCTTATTTAAAACATCCTCAGATTTTCTCGGAACCTCACCAGTAAAATCAAGCGAAAGGATCTTAACCATAATGATTGGGATCTCTACGCCAAGATTCTCCATAAAATCGTCTACAGTCTCTCTCAATGTCCCTATCTCTACCGTATAAGTCTGCTCAGGCTCGGCCCCGCCATAACCGCGTTCTACCAAAACCTTGCCCAAACCCGGAACCGTAAACTGCTGATACAAGTTCACTTCTCTGGTATATTCCTCATCCGTAAGTTCAACCTCTCCGCTAATGCTCACGCGGTTTCCATTGACCTTAACTTCCATGGTCTGTTTCAAAATACTGTCAGCAGAAGAAAGCACGGTCAGCTTAAAAGGAGCACTCTCATAGAGCTCCACCCTTCTTACATTTCCATTGTGATAATAGGTGATGTAAGATTTAAGTTCCCTTACAACTTTCTCCATCAGCACACGCGTCTTCATCACCTCAGCCTCAGCCTCAGCATTATTGGCCATGCCAAACTTCCCGCCAAAAGCCTTAGAAATGGCATCATCACCCGGCGTAGGCGCTTTCTCTTCAGTAATCAGGATTTTAGAACCAGTCCTGTATACCGGAGAGGTATACCTGATGTATAAGAAAGCAGATAAAACACAAATGGCAAGGGATATCAAAAACCAATACCAGTTATTTACAAACCTCGATGCCTGCTGCTTCAGGTTAAACTGACTTTTTTCCCCAAAGAACTCTTCCTGAGGCTGTCTTTTGTTACTCATGTATTCGCTTTTTCAGTTAACTTACAATCTTGCTATAGCAGTAATGATCAATGTAGCTACACCAAGCGCAATAGAAATGTATTGGAACTTAGGGGCATTATTTGTAGATACCTTCGCCTTATTCGGCTCGATATATAAAACATCATTCTGCTTTAAATAAAAATACGGGGAAGCCATCAGCTCTGAAGAGTTGAGGTTCAGCCTGGCGATTTCCTTATAAGAACCACTGTTGCGGATCAGCATTACATCATCGCGTTTACCATAAATCGTTAAATCCCCGGCCAGTGAGATCGCATCCAGTACAGAGATCCTTTCATTTGGAATCGTATAAGAAGCCGGCTTGGCCACTTCACCCAATACCGTGATCTTGAAGTTTGCAAAACGTACCTGGATGGTCGGATTTTTATAATAAGTCGAAGCCTTCTTCCTGATTACTTCTTTTGCTTCTGTAGTCGTCAGGCTGCCCACTTTCACAATACCCAGCATAGGCATTTCAATGTTTCCGTCCTTGTCTACAAGAAAGCCATTTGGCGCAACATCGCCGGGCGTAAAACCGCCATTACCCGAAGTGCCCCCGGCCTGATTAACCGCAGCTGTAGCCCGCGGATCAATGGTCTGGATGTTGACCGTCAGAATATCATCTGTCTGGATGGTCGGCTCAAAATATTCGGCCGAAGCTTTATGACTGACATCAGCATTGCCGATATCTGAAAAATAAGCTGTTTTCTTTCCTGTAGCACACGAAGAAATGATGAGAACGAATAAGGTGCCTGTAAATAAGGCAAATTGATGGCGTAACTGTTTTATCATATTCTTTATTTGAAATCGTATAATATTCCTATTTGTAAATGTAGATTGTTTGCTTGCTGGTCTATGTACTGGTAATTGTTTGATCTGATATAAACCAGCTGAGAATTTAACATAAACTGTTTCCAGTTCCAGTCGAACCTGCCGGCAAAGGAAAGGTCAGTCCACCTTTCGCCGTATTTAGCCAAATCAGCATTTTGCGACAAATGCTCCACCCGCATACCTATTCGCTTTACACCTTTTATCCAGCTCAGCTCAAACGACTGTAAATTTGCCTCCGAACCTATACCCGCACCCAGAACCTGTCCGTAATGAGTATAACCTGCTGGCATTGCCCGGTGCTTATACCAATTGGGCTGTTCACGCAAAAATTCCGTTGCCGAACCTTCCATATGCGTAGTCTCTACTGCAAACTCCAGCAAACTTTCTTTAGCAGGCAAAGCAATCAATTTTTTCATTCCTGCTATGTACGCACGCGAATGCTCCGGCTCGCCGACAGCATCCCTGACATTTGCCGGAAAATCATTTCTTCCATATTGAAAGTAGATCTCGGCCCTGCTTTCAAAAAAAACATAGCGCATAAAAGCAGAAGCATATTGGTCTCTCTTCTTATCATCCTCTAAATTGGGATCATCGGGGGTAATTACGCCCTCTTTCACAGGAGAAGAAAACAAGGGAAAATAATCACTGAAGCCATTGCCCATATCCTTGTTGTAGACAACAAAAGTGCGGTCCAGACCGAGGAACAAACCTTTAAGCCATTTTGGCTGATAAGTAACCGCAAGGCCCGAAATGTATCTCCAGTCATCAGGCTTTTCTTCAAAAAGCTCAGCTTCGTATGGAGCGATGCCCGAATTCTCTAACCTGCCTCCAATGATCTGGGCCTCAAAAGAACCTATAGCACTCTTTATTGGTTTAGAAGTATTTAAAGTGATGTGTTTGAATCCAGGCGCGTTGTTGCTCATCAGCAAAGAATTTCTTGAGCCCGGCCCCCACCATAGATTTTCATTAGACAAGCCGATGGAAACCGGATCAAAGGTCAGCCTGATGCTGCTTTGCCCCCAGTCCAGCTTGTTGTATGAACTGTTACCAAACCGCGTAGGCTCGTCTATTGAATTGGAATAACTGGCATACACCACTGCAAAGAGGCCCCCGATACCATTCTCATACAACTGGCGGTAATCACTATTCTGCGCATAAACAAATTCAGGGCGCAGCTGAATACTCAGTGGGCCAGCCTTGGCAAAAAAACCTGCAGAAAACTGCGTTTGCAAACCCTTTGCCGGAATCATCAAACCATCGTTCATGCCAAAAGGATGATGAGAATTCAACTGGGTCTTCCAGACAACCGGTAAAGGATAGATCACCAGTTTTCCCTCCTTTTTGGGAGATACACCAACCGGGCGGATCATATAAGAAACACCAGAAGAATCGTATGAAATCAGCTGCTGCCTCCTGTAAGCATCCTCTACATTTTCAAGCAGACCAACAGGCAGCGTTTGCCCGTAGCCCTTAATGGTTGTAAAAGAGAGAAAGAAAACACAAATAAATAAAAAAAGGCAGGATGAACGGCTGAATTCGTCATTCATATGTGGTTTTTTGTTTTGTTTTGGTCTCAAATAAGTGAACATTCCGAACAAATATAGTAGATAATGCCAAAGTTGTAAGGGCAGGAATTGGCTATCGGCCCATACACCAGCGTTTGCTCCACTTTTGAGCCTGATTTCGCTAAAATGAACAGAATGAACAAAAAAACACCTGTTTTCTTCAAGTATTTTCGTCGAATATTCCTGAAACGTAACATTCAAACCAAGTCCGCTCATCACAATGTCAAGACCATCTAAAATTAGTATTGTAGAAGTTTTAAGAGGATTGGCGGTTACTGCAGTTTGTTTTGCTCACTTTGCCAAACCAGTGGGTACTGCCGGCCACTTCACCGGAATGTTCAACTCAATGGAGTTCTATTTTAAATTTTCCGTACACGTGTTCTTTGTCATCTCGGGCTTTGTGATCCCATACAGCATGCACATGTCGAAGTATACGATTAAAGATTACCTGCGCTTCATCGCTAAACGTTTTCTAAGGCTACACCCTCCATATCTTATCGCATTGATATTTACACTCATCATTGCCGCGCTCTCCTATAACTATAGAGGGCTCCCAAATCCAGAGACGCCGCTATCTGTATTAAAAAGCCTGTTTTTCATGCATGCGCCAACCACCAACCCAGTATTTTGGACACTCAAGATCGAAGCACAGTTCTATATATTCATCGGGTTATTCTTTGCGGTTCTGCAAAAATATCCCAGAACTGCCCTGCTCATTGCAGCGCCAATCCTGTTATTTCTGTCTCAAACCGATGCAGTACTTTACCTGGACATGCTCAACTGGATCCCTTTCTTTCTGATCGGTATCGTAGGCTACCTGATCTATATAAAAACAGAGAACCTGAGCTTCGAGTATGGCATGATGGCAGCACTGATCGCCTTCTCCTTTATTTTTTATGGCTTTGGAGAAGCCCTTGCCGGGCTTGGCACTACTGTACTTATGCTCTATTATAAAGGATCGGTCAATTCGGTGTTTTCCTTTCTGGGAGAAATCTCTTACTCGCTATATCTCATTCACTTCCCGATAGGCATTAAGTTCATCAACCTGGTACAGCGATATGTTGCGCCCGAGCTAAACTGGCTACTGTTCATCCTGGCATTCATTATCAGTCTGCTTTGCGCCTGGGCATTCTGGAGATTTATTGAGAAACCGTCCGCTAAACTTTCAAAAATGGTTAAATATGTCAGGGCAAAATAGAATCAAAAGCCTCGACGGCATCAGGGGTCTTTTTATCATCATGGTGCTCATTGCACACGCATTTCAAACCACACCCGAGTTCGTAAACAACAATAAGGAACTTGCGTATTACATTTCCAGTTTCGGGCATCTGGGAGTAAGGATATTTTTTGTAATGAGCGGCTACCTCATCACCATGCTGTTGCTCAAAGAACAGCAGAAGACCGGCAAAGTCAGTATTAAAGACTTTTATATCCGCAGAATGTTCAGGATCTTCCCCACCTTTTTTCTATACATCCTTACCATCCTCATCCTGAAATGGACCATCGTACCCGACATCTTTACCAACTACTCACTCGTATTGTTTGCTGCATTTTATTTGTGGAACTATAAGCACCTGTTCCTGCACGAAGCAGACATCAACGCCGATAAGGGTGGCTGGTTTATGGGACACTTCTGGTCGCTGTCTATGGAAGAACAGTTCTACCTGCTCTGGCCCATCACGTTCGTTAAGTTCAAGCGAACCACCCTCATCAAAATCATCCTGGCCATTGTCATCATCATGCCCCTGCTCAGGGTGATGACCTTTTTGTTCATTCCCGACAGCAGACCCCATGTAAGTGAAATGCTGCATACCGGTGGTGATGCCATCATGATCGGCTGCCTGGCCGCATTACTGGAACAGGCCCCGGCCTTCCGAGAAAAGTATTTCAAATACTTCGAAAAGATGAGCCTCATTCTTCCGGTCATGTTCTTCCTTTTTGTACTCGGCCCTATATTCACGTGGTACCTGCAAGCCGCCTACAACCTAACGATTGGAATCACCTTAAACAACATCAGCATCATGATCCTGTTGTACTGGGCCATGTATGTGCCATCCAAAGCCTCAGACTTTTTGAATAAGAAATTCATTGCACACCTGGGGATCGCCTCCTATTCATTGTATGTATGGCAGCAGCTGTTCCTTACCGATAGAAATGACCTTTGGGTAAATAAGTTTCCGCAGAACATACTGGTAGCGGTCGGTGTAGGTATGGCTTCACATTACCTGGCAGAAAAGCCGATATTGAAGCTGAAGAACAGGTTTAAAAAGGTGTAGACCTCCCATGTTTTTTTCAAACGCTCACCTAATCAGCGTTAACGCACCCGATGTCTTTTGCCCGTCGCTAAACAGCAGCACATAATAATATACCCCTACTGGCAAGTCCTGTCCTTCGAAACGGCCATCCCATGCCGTCTGGTAACCAAATCCCGATTGAAACACCTTCATGCCACTGCGGTTAAATACGGCAATCCTGCATTTCGGATCATTAACGAGCCCGCCGATGACCCAGGTATCGTTCTTACCATCCTGATTAGGTGAAAAGGCACTCGGAATCTTTGCCGCAGAAACCAGCGATTCACTTACCTCTATAGACAAAATCGATGTGCTGTTTCCATAGGCATTATACGCAGTAATGGTATAATCCGTAGCAGGCCAAACCTCCCGTGGCTTACCCGTAATGATGCCCGTTCTCGGATCAAAAACCAACCCCTCAGGCAGAGGCTTATCAATGGTATAACCTCCAGGCGTAATCTTACGGATCTTATGGTTTAAGAAATCAGCTACATAGATATTCTCAAACCTGTCTGTAGCAATTCCAATGGGATTGTTAAAACCAGCCGATGATGCAGGGCCATCTGCAGAGCCTGGTGCCCTTGTACCCGCAATCGTGCTTACCTTACCATCTGCGGCAATCTTTCTGATCAAATGGTTGTTGTAATCGGCCACATACACATTGCCCGCATGATCTGCAGCAAGACCCCAGGGGTTATTGAAGGTAGCACTGCCGGGGCTACCATCTGCAAAACCTTGTCCACCTGAGCCCGCAAGCGTACTTACAATCCCTGCCGGACTAATCTTACGAATCATATGGTTGTAGTGGTCTGCGAGGTATATATTTCCTATAATGTCTACAGCGATTGCTGCCGGAACATCAAAACTGGAATTTTCCTTCGGGCCATTGGCCCTACCGTTCGTACCATCCCCGGCATAAGTAGTTACCTGGCCGTCGGGAGCAATCTTACGCACCAATGCATTACCGCTGTCTGCAATGTATAGATTGCCTGCATCATCAATGGCCAGCCCCGCAATGTGAAAAAAAGTAGCTGTCGCACCCGGGCCATCCACTTTGCCCGTCGTACGGCTCCCGGCGAAGGTAGTAACATCAGCAGCCGGCGTTATTTTCCTGATCTGGTTGTTGTTCGCATCCGACACAAAAAGATTACCCCCCTGGTCTCTCGCAATACCAAAAGGCGCACTGAAAAAAGCACTTCTTCCATTGCCGTTTGCAAAACTTTGAGTACCCCCGCCCGCAATAGTCGTTACCCGGCCATTTGGCGTAATCTTCCTGATCGTGCTCCTTTGAGAATCCGCAACGTATAGATTGCCATCATAATCGGTCGTCAGCCCAGCAGGATTCTGGAACGTAGCCGAAGTGCCTATGCCATCATCACCACCCGGTAGTCCGCTCCCCGCAAAAGTGCTTACTTCGTTATGTATTACAGCAGGAACATTTCCACCGGTATTGCCCGGACTCAGGTATACATTATTTTTGTTGACTATGAAAATCTGTGGACCAGGATATTTTATAGCAGGCGGCTGAGCAGAGGCATGAAAACTTAAAAGCAATAAAAAACACAACAGCCGAGTCATCCGAGCAATAAGAGTTTGACGAAAAGATCGCTAAAATACACCATTTTTCACCCAAATTCCAAACATCGCGGTGATTTAGGGCGTTGCAGACTTTAATGCGCAAACTGAATCGATTGATCAGATCAAAAGAGGTTTACCATTCCCCACCAACCTTTGTATACCGTAATCCTTACAAAACCATTGGTGGCACGACTTTTCTGTTCAGCATTATAAAGATTCGTTTCAAACTTTCCTTCAATACGATATCTGTTTTCGTCAACCTGTTCCTGTTTGGTTATCTCGAAACGGGCATCGTTCTGAGGGTAGTCAGAAGAATCTTCAAAGCTATACTCGGGCATCCCGGTGCTCCCGAAATAACTAAAAGCAAACCAGACCCCATCACTATTGAAGCTTTGGTAATCTGTTGCGAAGGCGCGCTCGCCCTTGTCTAGCATATTTCTGATGTCTTTCGGATACCACATAGTTCCAACCGAATTCATATCTCTTACATGCAACCCTTGGCCGAAGGATAATGTGTAGTTTCTATCCGGACTTGAAAAGTTCACCTCGTAGGAAAAATAAATAGAATCTACGGGTGAATAATATAATCGACCCTGCACCGAGCCCCAATTTTTCATACCTTCTGCAGGAGCATCCAAAAACCTCACTTTTGCACCACTATTCCCCATGCCACGTCCCGAGATTTCATTTGAGCTATAAGCCTTTCCGTCCACTTCAAAATAAATGCTATCAGACAAACTTATTGGAGTCGTTGGATCAGGATCGGTTTCAACATCTACAATGCGGTCTTTCTTACAACCGGTAAAAAAGAATGCAACCACGCCCGCAAATACGACAAGGCGAAGTACGTTTCTCAGAGCCGATTTTGAAAATGCTGAGGATTGCAATAGAGGGATAACATTCATGAGTGCGTTATTTTAACCTCAAAGATAGTACTATATT
>DATFQH010000313.1:0-6001 GCA_035264385.1 Pedobacter sp. | reverse complement strand
GAAAGGCAATCAGGTTAGCGATGATCACCAGCCTCATGAAATCTCGATTGAGCAGCGTCAGTACGCTATAGGTACTTGCACCGAGCACCTTACGGATGCTGATCTCTTTTTTACGCTGTTCAGCCATGTACAAGGCCAGGCCCAACAGCCCTAAACAGGAAATAAATATAGCGAAGCCGCCAAACCAGTTAGACAAAGTACCCAGCAGCTGTTCTTCTGAAAACTTTTTCTTAAACGTTTCATCCATGAATGTCCGGTCGACCGGATAATCAGGATTGATGCCCTTAACGATCTCGTCTATCCTTGCCAGTGATGAACCAATATTCCGGGTTTCGTTTAACCTGACGAGAATGACCTGTGCATTAAACTTACTGATCGGATGGAAAAGCATCGGCGCAATTTTTTTATAGGCTGATGCAGAAACAAAATCTTTCATTACACCGATTATCGTAACAGGATTATCCCAGAAATTAATGATTGTGCCGACCGGATTTTTAAGGCCCATCGCCTTAACCGCAGCTTCATTGACTATTATACTGTTTGAATCGGCATATTTCGCAGAAAACTCACGCCCGTCGAGCATTCTGATTCCCATAGTTCCGGTAAAATCATATCCTGCCGAGCGATAGTTAAACAGAATACTTTCGTTAGGGTCTTTGCCCGTCCAGCTTACGGCAGAGGTAGTCCTGCTGTTCAGATTGACATCGGCATTAAAAAAGGTTACATGGGTTGCAGCCCCGGATTCCAGCAGCTGTACTTTGAGCAGGTCCAGTTTTTTCTGACTATCCAGGTTTCCCTGCACTTCTATCTGAATCAGGTTGTTTTTGTTATAACCCACTGGTTTATCTTTGATGTAGTTCAGCTGCTGATAAATTACGGTGGTACAGATCATCAGACAGGCCGCAAATACAAACTGGAAAACGACCAACACCCGGCGGACAGAAAACGATGAGCCTGTTTTCATATTAAAGCCCTTCAATACTTTTACAGATTCAAATGAAGAGAGATAAAATGCCGGATAGCTGCCGGCCAGCAGACCGGTGAAAAACACCAGGACAAGCAGGGTAAGCCAAAATTGCCAGTTCTGGTATGCTATTGTAAGTTTAATATCCAGTAAATTATTGAAATAAGGGAGGCTCATCTCTACCAAAACGAAAGCGAGTGCCGTGCTCAATAAAGAAAGCAACACGCTTTCGAACAGGAACTGAACAATCAATGACTTTCTGCTTGAACCGATCGCCTTGCGGACACCAACTTCTTTAGCTCTCTTCCCAGACTTGGCGGTTGTCAGGTTCATGAAGTTGATGCAGGCAATTAACAGGATGCAAAATGCAAGAATGAGAAAGATCCTTAACTGGTCGATCTTGCCGCCTACAGATTTTCCGTTTTCAAACTCACTGTAGAGATGCCATTTGGCGAGCGGGTGCAGAAATGCCTCTGAATTGGAGGTTTTATCATTGCGCAGATAAATTCCTTTGATCGCTGCGTTTACCTGACCAAAAAAGCTTTCGTCTTTTAATTGCACCAGGGTTAAATAGGAATTATCTCCCCAGTTCGGGTTTTTTAAATCGGGCGTTCCTTTTTCTGCCAATGCCCAGGGCACTAAGTAATCGAAGGTAATACTGCTGTTGACGGGCACATCTTCAATTACGGCTTCAACTTTTAGAAGTTCCTCGTTGTCGAATTTTACGACCTTATTGATAGGATCTTCATTTCCGAACAGGTTTGCCGCCAGGGTTTTGGTCAGTATTACCGTGTTTGGCTCGCGCAGTACTGTATTTGGGTTACCCTTTATGAATTTATAATCGAGGATTTTAAGAAAAGAAGGGTCTGCGGCGATGGCTTCCTTTTTAAACTTCTTTTCTCCGTAGCTGATCAGCTGCGCACCCCAGTTGGACGAATGGGAGGTGTAGGCCACACCTGGTATCTTCACCTGAATTTCGGCAGCCATAGCATTGGGTGTTACTGTTACACTAAATGTTTTCCCGCTGGCCTTAATGTTATTATATACTACACTGGTCTTTTCATAGTTGGTAAATTGCCTGTCGTAGTTCCATTCGTTGTTTACGTACAGCAACAAAACGATACAGCTGGCTAAGCCTATTGCCAGGCCGCCAACGTTGATGAAGGTAAAGCCTTTGTTTTTCCAAAGGTTCCTGACTGCGACTTTAAAGTTTAATTTGAACATCTGCTTTCATTAAAAGGTGATATGCGCCAATATTCAAGGCATGTGCCAAAGCGTATTTTATCTTTTAACGACTTAATAATAGGCATTTTGGTGATCATACTTCAATAAATCGCACGTTATCGGACAGTTTTACGTGCGAAATCGAACAGTACTGGATCGATGTTCTTGCCTAAACAGGATCAGGCAGAAACGTGCTTTTATTGATTTTCCTTTGCTGTGTATACTGATAAACAGAACCTGCTATAAACAGAACGAGTATAACCACTAAAGTTTTACCGATCAGCGGATCAGTTGGGCCTGTTGCTAAAGGCGCGCTGAGCGGAACACGGGTAAGAGTTTCATTTACGGTAGGAATCATGGAGAGAAAAAAGCTGAACGAAAGGAAAAAGTTCTCGAAATAGCGGGCTCTAGTATTTCCCATCCTTTTTTTGTGCAGAAAAAATGCAACAACAACCAGGACAAGTACGAGTAAAGACAATACATGCCCGGGATTAAATCCGCCATGCTTGCTTAGCCCCAGGGCGGTTAATGAAGTAATGACAGTTCCATAAAAGTAAGTAAGTCCGCCTTTGCCTGATAGATTTATTCTTCCATACTTTCCATATGATGCTAAAGCTGCGATGATGGCAATGATACCGATTACGGTATGAAAAATGCCTAAATTTGATAATCCCATTTCAATTTGTTTTTTTTCAAATGTCTGTAAAGATTAAATACACTTTTTTCACTTAAGTTAAAATTTCAGGGAATTTAATTGACTAAATTTGAATGGTCCGGGGGCTGCGATCATAAGCAGCGAGATATATAAATATTCTACAATAAGATCATGACTGAAAAAAACGAGATCATAGCAAATCATCTGCGAAATTTCGCCCCCTTAACTGACAAAGATATTGCTGAGGGCCAGGCGTTATGGAAACCACGCAAGATCAAAAAAGGTGATTTTTTTAATATGCAGAACATGGTCTGCAACGATCTTGGATTGGTCATAAAGGGAATCTTCCGCATCTATTACCGTGACCCGAAAACAGATACAGATAAGAACCTTTTCTTTTTTTCTGAGAACCAGTTTGTTGTTTCTTTCCGGAGCTTTGTTTCACGGAATGCATGCTGGTACTTCATAGAAGCTATGGAGGATGCTGAAATTCTTTTCATTTCCTACCAGGACCTCAACGGTCTTTACGAAAGGAATACCAACTGGATGAGATTCGGCAGATTGCTGGCGGAACTGTTTTTCGGTTATGCGCAGACACGCGCAGAAGAGTTTATGTTTTTCTCACATGAAGAGCGTTACCTGAGGTTGCTTGAAGAACATCCGAATATCGTTGAGCGGATTCCTGCCTATCATATCTCTTCGTTTTTAGGTATAACCAATCCTTCGCTGAGCAGGATCAGGAAACGTGTAAAATCTTAATGTAATGAACGAACCAGACAGAAAAACAATAGAGACATCTTATTCTCTTAAGTACTGTAAACGAAATTTAATTCCTAAGTCCCTTTTCAAATAGCACATTTCTGCAATATAGTTGGCTTTAATCCTGTATTTTTTGGAATTGATTTTTCTTTGTTGCATTTTTGCAGTGCTTATAGAGAAAGACGGAGGGATTAGACCCTGCGAAGTCTTAGCAACCTGTGCTTACAAGGTGCTACATTCTACCGGAACCGGTTGCTGGTCCCGAAAGATAAGTTAACTGGTAGCATTAGCTATAACATTTAGCTGGACTCCGCAACTTTCCCTTAAGCTTTGTATATAATAGGTTCGGCACTTGTTTTGGCTCAGGCCACTATCAAAAATAGCTTATTACGTACTCACATAGTGTAAACCGTTAAATGAACATTAGAGAAGAACTAGAAAAACGCATCTTAATTATCGACGGTGCCATGGGTACCATGATCCAGCGATATGTCCTGACTGAGGAAGATTTCAGGGGAGCGCGTTTTAAGGATCACCCTTGTGATGTGAAAGGTAATAATGACCTGCTCAACATCACACGGCCTGACATCATAAAGGCCATCCATACCGAATACTTAAAGGCTGGTACGGATATTATTGAAACCAATACCTTCAGTACCCAGCGCATTTCACTGGCCGATTACCAGATGGAAGAGCTAGACTATGAAATGAGTTTTGAAGGTGCTAAGATCGCCAAAGAGGCCGTCAATGAGTTTATGGCTGCCAATCCGGACAGGAAATGCTTTGTGGCAGGTGCCGTTGGGCCAACCAACCGTACGCTTTCTATATCTCCTGACGTAAACGACCCCGGATACAGGGCGCTGACTTTTGATGAGCTTGTAGATGCTTATTATGAGCAGGTACGCGGCCTGGTAGATGGCGGCTCTGATCTTTTGCTGATCGAGACCATTTTTGACACACTGAATGCTAAGGCCGCGATTTTCTCTATTAAAAAATATGAAGAAGTTATAGGTCGTAAAATTGAGATCATGATCTCGGGTACCATCACGGATGCTTCGGGAAGAACGCTGAGCGGACAGACTGCTGAGGCTTTTCTGAACTCGGTGATCCATGCCAAACCATTGAGCATCGGTTTTAACTGTGCGCTGGGTGCTAAAGACATGCGCCCCCATATTGAGGAGCTTTCTGCCAAGGCGGGCTGCTATGTTTCGGCCTACCCTAACGCAGGCTTGCCGAATGAGTTTGGCGCATACGATGAGATGCCGCATGAAACGGCACACCTGGTGGAGGATTTCATTCAGCATGGCTTTGTTAATATTGTAGGTGGTTGTTGCGGGACTACCCCCGAGCACATTGGCTGTATCGCCGAAAAAGCTAAGGGTGTTGCGCCAAGAAAGATTCCTCAAATTGACAACAACATGCGCCTGAGTGGGCTTGAACCGGTAACGATTACCCCTGAAAGCATTTTTGTGAACGTGGGTGAGCGGACCAACATTACCGGATCGCCTAAATTTTCTAAACTGATCCTGAGCGGCGATTTTGAAGCTGCACTTACCGTAGCCCGCCAGCAGGTTGAAGGTGGTGCGCAGGTGATCGATGTAAACATGGATGAGGGGATGATCGATTCGGAGGCTTCGATGACCAAATTCCTGAACCTGATTGCTTCTGAACCGGACATTTCTAAACTGCCGATCATGGTAGATTCGTCTAAGTGGACGGTTATTGAGGCCGGTTTGAAATGCCTGCAGGGAAAGGGTATCGTAAACTCGATTTCTTTGAAGGAGGGTGAAGATAAATTCAGGGAAAGTGCCCGCAAGATTATGAACTACGGTGCTGCCGTGGTGGTAATGGCTTTTGATGAGCAGGGACAGGCCGACAATTATGAGAGAAGAGTAGAGATCTGTACGAGGTCTTATAATATCCTGGTCAATGAACTGGGCTTTCCGCCGCAGGACATCATTTTCGACCCGAACATCCTGACGGTTGCTACGGGTCTGGAAGAACACAATAATTATGCGGTAGATTTTATCAATGCTACACGCTGGATTAAGGAAAACCTGCCCCATGCCAAGGTAAGCGGTGGTGTTTCTAACATTTCATTTTCCTTCAGGGGAAACAATACGGTTCGTGAAGCGATGCACTCTGCATTTTTATACCATGCGATTAAGGCAGGTATGGACATGGGTATCGTAAATGCGGGTATGCTCGAGGTGTACCAGGAAATTCCGCCCGAGCTGCTGGTTCTGGTAGAGGATGTTTTGCTGAACCGCAGGGATGACGCTACCGAAAGACTGGTAGAGTTTGCGGACACGATCAAGTCTAAGGGTAAGGAAATTGTACGCAATGAGGAATGGCGCAATGAGTCGGTAGAGTCTCGTTTGTCTCATGCCCTGGTGAAG
>DATFQH010000312.1:0-4128 GCA_035264385.1 Pedobacter sp. | reverse complement strand
TGCAAAACAGATCGAAATAACCATTCCCACTACGGTCAGCATTTTTGATTTTGAGAAAAGCTGAGTTAATCCCATCATAGAAAAACGATTTTTACAAGGAAAAACAATACGCTCATCAGGACAATGGCTATCGCTCCCCATCGTTTGAAGTCATCTATCATTTTTCTTCGTTTTTTGACTATATCAACCGGATTTACTCTCATACCTTTAAAACTACTGCCGGGTTTCCTGTTCGTCTGTATAATAGTGTTTTGTCGCGACCGAGATTTTATTGGCATTCCTGGATTTAAATAAGGAAAGTATCTGGTACATCATGAAACTAGGTATACTTTTAAGAGATCTGTAAATTTTCCTGTCTGTATGTGAATTCAATAGCGCTACAAAGAAAAATACAACGAATAAGGCCATTGCAGTCAACCATGCAACTACTGCCCAAAGATCGAAAAAAATCAAATTCATTAAGAGACAGAATACCGCACCAAATAAAAACAGGAACAACGGAGGCCTTAGAAGGACCAATCCAAAAAAAGCTTGATTTCGATTTAAAGTCGCTATGCCTTTAAAAAAAAGCCCGAATCCATATTTAAAATATTTAAACCAGGTATTAATCCAGCGACTTCTCTGTTTCACGAGTTGATCAGGCCGTGATGTCTTTTCGTCAAGTACAACTGCATCTTCATTGAAAGCGATCCGGATATCCTGCCCAACCAGCCAGGATTGAAGAACTTTATCAAAGCCAGCTCCCTTAACATCAAAGGCCGTTAGAAAGGCTTTATACAAGGGAACCTTGAATGCCATCCCTGAGCCGGATAAAGTTGCCGAAGAACCAATTTCAAAAAGTAATTTACCATCATAAAAATGATAATAAATATCTCTCGCTGCATCCAGACAGGCAATTGTGCCGGTTAAATTTTTCGCTGCTCTAAGCCCTTGGACAACATCATAGCCCTGGTTAAAAGTGGTATTCAATTGTGCTAGGTAATCTTCTTCAACAAGATTATCGCTATCAATAATGGTCAACACATCATGTGGCCTTACAAAGTGCTCAACCGCGTACGCATGGGATTTTGTATTGCTCGACAGGACAACTGGTGGCCTCAGCGTAATAACGCGCTCGTCATTATTGAAGTTAAGATCTGTAATGTCACAATTATCCGCCACAACATATATCAGATAATTCTGGTATTCCGATTTCAGGATCGAGTTTACAACGGCTGGCAAGCTGTCGGTGTGTTCATACGCAGTCACTATGAATGCATAATCCAGGCCGATCACTTTCCTGTTCTGTTCATGTTTGCTTTTTTTCAGCAAAAGCCATAAAAAATAAATCAGGCCTGACAAGACCAGATTGTAGCCGATCAATATCTGACCAAGGGATAATATAAAGTTAATCACTTCCATCAATCGTCGTTACCGTCAACTTTGTTGATAACCCATCCTTTCAGCAAGGTACTATGCTTAAGGTATGTTATAAAATTCTTACGGTGCTCGGTAATAGTTTGCCCAGCCTTAAACACAGCGATCACCCCATCGCAGAACAGCATCCATTCTTTAGTCTGATTCATTCCATCAAGTGCGGAAGTTTCTACAATTATCACGTCAAATATACTTTTAAGAAGATTTATCCTGTTTTGAATATCATTTTCGGGAGCAAGCTCGAGTAATGCCGTATCTCCACTTTTATTCTTCAAAATAAAGACAGATCCCTTTTTGACCGTACTTTCGTCAATCTCGACACCTCCTTTTATAAAATCTTCCAGGAATATGGAGCCCGCTGATGCCTTGGATAACTCAGGATTTGAAAAATTACCATCTATGAGCAATACCTTATGATTGGTCATTTTCCATGCAAAAGCGAGACTAAGTGACAAAAGTGTCTTTCCCTCTCCCGGATCTATACTCGTCACAACAATCACCTTCTGCTCGATTTCATTTTCAATTTCATACCTGATAGACCTCAGCTGTCTTTTGAAATCGCTTTTCCCCTTGTTATTGTCCTTATTTTCCCAAATATCATTTAGGTTGAGCGTAGCGATCGCAAAAGTCTTTAGCGAGCCTAAAACTGGAATTTGTGTTTGATTGGCCAGCTCTTTGGCAGTTGTGATACTGTTGTCGAGATAATAGATCAGGAATACGATCAGTACACAGAAAAAACCGGTAATTACGCCACTCAAAAGAACGAGCAGCATCTTTTTCGAAGGTTGAGGTAAACCGGCCATTGCGGGCTGAACAACATTTAATTTAACCTCAAAAGCGTTATTCAAACTGCTTTCATTGTACCTGTTTAGGATATCCAGATATTCCTTACTCGCAATATCAATATCCATAGCCAATCGCTGGACATCAGCCTCACGAGGTACAAGCTGATCAAATTGTCCATTAAGCGCTCTCAGTTCCCGTTCCAGTGCATTTATACTGTATCTTGATATGTCAAGCTGAACTTCCAGTGTCAGTTTTTGTTCTATTAATGACTGTTTAGTATTTAGGGGGTTGGTGATATAGGCGTCTGATGATCTGCTGATTTCCCGCTCTAGTTTGTGACTCAAAGAATCGATAGAACGCATGTACTTGTCATCAAGGTCATTTTTATAATACAAATCGTAGAGACCGCTGATTTCTCCTTTTGTATCAACAATACTTTGATTGATACCCGAGAGTGCAGATTCCAGATATTTCCTGTCACCCGGTTCAAATTTTCTGTCTATTTCATTCAGCGCTCCAGCGTATGAAGATGTTTTTTCTATCGCTTCCTGCCTTTTATTATCATATTCTATAATTCGTGCATATAATTGTTTGGATTGTTCGTCAAGGTTCAGGACACGGTTTTTTACTTTATAGTCCCTCAGACTGTTCATCTTGTTTTCAAGAGTTTCACTTTTCTTTGACAGCAGATCTCTTAAAAATTCATTTGTCCGAATCTGGTTTGTTTTGACTGCTTTCGTATAGTATTTTATAAATTCTGTCGTTAGTGTATTTACCACGAAGGCGGAAAGTTCCGGGTCTTCAGACTCCATGGATACAGCGATGAAATCACTATCTCCGGACCGGAATACCTGTATCTTACTACTCAGACTCTCACTATCATACCTCATTGATCCAATGATATCGTACAATTCCTTTTGGTAAGTATCATAAAGATTAAGACTTTGATTGTGTAAATAAAGACTATCATACCCTCTGGAAGCCTTAATGCGATCCTCCCTGCTGAGTGCAGACATTTCTTTGCTATGTGGTCTGAATGGTTTTGGAGATCTGATGTCGTGTAAAATCAACTGGTAGGAAACCTGATCCAGTATTCTTTTCATTTTCATTGAGGCAACAAGATTACTGAACTCCTGTACCACCTGCTGCGCCTGAAGTGTCTCCTGTACAAGTCCAGTTTGTCTGGTTTCATCAACGATACCGGTAGCAACCTGCGCCTGAGACACATATGAGTCGGGCAGATTTCTAACCAGAAAATAAGTAATTATCACTGCTATGGCAGGAACCATAATCAGCATCAGTTTGTTTCTCTTGAGCAGGTTTAAAAATTTCTTTAGTTCTTCCATTATTTTATCTCCTCGAGTTTGCGTACAGTTAACTCTTCCAGAGCAGCTTTAGCAATCAGATAATTCGTCTCAGCCTGAATCTTGGCCAGATTTGCCGAATTATAAGAAATAGAAGCTGAATTGTATTCCTGCAGCGTCACTTCAGACTTCTGGTATTTCACCTTTACGTCTTTTAGCGTACTCTGTACATCTAAATATGAATTTACTGTCGAGGCCAGCGATGTTTTGTATTGCAAATAAGTAAAATATCTGGTTTTAACTTCAGCTTCCAGTTGAAGGTTATATTCGGCAAGATTTGACTCAGCGATTCTGACAAGTTCCCTGGCTTTTTTGATTTGGCTCGGCTTAGCAAGTAAAGTTCCCGGGTTTATCGACACGCCAAACTGGTAACCGCTCAGAATGTCAGCCGTAGTAACATCTACCGCGTTGGTATTGGTTTGATTTGAACGGCTTACATATTGGAAAGAAAAGGGGTCTAGCCATGAGGTCTTTGCCCCTGAAAGATCATATTTTGCAGCTGAAACCTGGCCAGAAAATGCTTTTAGCTTTGGGTAGTTCTCCTTGGCAGTTGCGATAAGTT
>DATFQH010000311.1:0-17079 GCA_035264385.1 Pedobacter sp. | reverse complement strand
TAACGCTGTGTATTTTATAATTTCTGTGTCCAAGTTATATTGTCAATTTTTGTTATCAATATTAATAAAATTAGCTAACGTAGATGAATTATTTAATTGATTTAGCCAGGTTTCATACCAGCTTAATAAGCTCGCTGTTTTGATTATCAAACATTAACAGTCTGGATTGGTTGATTTGTCAGTAGCTTGAAAACAGAATGCTTGTGCATTTTTGCAACAAGCCTTGTAAATCTTAATCCCTTGTCTTCAAAAAAATAGTTAAATTTCAACAGCAAACAGAGCATGAAAGAAATTAATGACATCATAGCCGCCCAGAAGAAAGCTGTCAGAGCCGGCCTCCGGTCGGCGCTTGCGACAGTGGTAAGGGTCGAGGGCTCTTCGTACAGAAGGCCCGGAGCAAGAATGCTGATCACCGAAGATGGGATTCTAACTGGTGCAATCAGCGGTGGCTGCCTGGAGGGTGATGCACTTAAAAAAGCACTCTCGGCAATCCATCAACAGCAAAACAAGCTGATTACTTATGACACTACGGATGAAGATGATGCGAAATTTGGCGTTCAACTGGGCTGCAATGGGATTGTCCATATTCTTTTTGAACCAATTGGGATCAATCAGGATAGTAATCCGATCACGCTGTTAAAAACACTGCAGGGCGATCGCGAAAGCGCAGTTATCGCGACTCTATTTTCCATGGAAGGGAAAAAGCAATTGGGAACAGCATTGATTTATAAAGAGGAAAAATTTAAAGGTGAAATCCCGGCAGTGATCGAAACCCAGCTCATCAGCGATGTGCAGGAAGCCTATGGGAACAGGCTTTCCGGCTTTAAAACATACAAAGCCGGAGACGACCTGATCAACGGCTTTATTGAATTTATTGTGCCCCCTATTGCGCTGGTGATCGCAGGCGCAGGCAATGATGCACAGCCCTTGGCGGAAATCGCATACCAGCTTGGCTGGCAGGTAACAGTTGCCGATGGAAGACCTACACACGCCACAACACAACGTTTCTCTCATGCAAGCAAGGTACTGGTTGCTAAACCTGATCAACTGTTACCACAACTGGAAATAGACGGACAAACAGCAATTGTTCTCATGACCCACAATTATAATTACGATACTGAATTATTAGGCCTGATTCTGGAGACAGCCGCACCCTATATCGGTACGCTGGGACCCAGGAAAAAATTAATCCGGATGCTCGATGAGCTGAACATAAATACAGCGCAAAATCAAAAGCGTATACATGGCCCCGTCGGTATGGATATTGGTGCGGAGACTGCGGAAGAAATAGCCATTTCGATCATAGCTGAAATCAAATCAGTGCTCAGTGGTGCAACAGGAATACCTTTGAAGGAAAAATCGAGTCCGGTCCACAGCCATCGGCTCAATCAGAACGTATGAGCACAGGAATTATCATTTTATCCGCCGGAAACTCCAGCAGATTGGGCAACCCCAAGCAGCTCTTATATTATAAAGGCAGCACGCTGTTGGAAACGACGATTAGCGCAGCAGAGCAGACTTCCTTTGCGCCTGTTGTCCTGGTTCTTGGTGCGTATGCAACAGAAATTCTGGCTGCTAATCCAAATCTGAATATCAATTACATCATTAACGAAAGTTGGGAGCAGGGTATTTCTTCGAGCATAGCAGCAGGTCTGACAAAAATTATTGAACTTGATCCCGACACTCAAAACGTGATCATTGCTGTTTCAGATCAGCCCTTCATTAGCCATGAAATCTTCGAAGCCTTGTTGGAAAAGCAAAGAAGCACCGCAAAACCAATGATAGCCAGCCAATATTCCGAAACCATAGGTACACCTGCTTTGTTCAACCGGCAATATTTCGATCCTCTGATGTCGCTTGAAGGGAATATGGGTGCAAAGCACATCCTTACTGAAAATATCGATGAGGTAGCTACGGTACCCTTTGAACTTGGTCGCATTGATATAGATAACGAAACCGATTATAATAATTTAAGCAAGTGACTTAAAGAACTGCTTATTTCAACTCAGTTTATCTAGTGTCGCCGGCAATTGACGAATCCTTTTTCCCGTTGCGTTAAAGATGGCATTTGTAATAGCAGGTGCCACTCCTATTATAGCAATTTCGCCTATTCCTTTAGTCCCCAGCGGATCAACGATATAATCTGGTTTGTTGACAAAAAACACTTCTATTCCTGGCACATCAGCATTGACGGGCAAATGATAGTCTGCCAGATCCTTGGTCATATACCTGCCATAGCGGTGATCCATTACCGCATCTTCATGTAATGCCATACCTATCCCTCCTGTTACGCCTCCAATCATTTGGTTCCCTGCCGTTTTTATATTGATAATTGTTCCGGCGTCGGCGCATGTAACCACTCTTTTTACGCGTACAACACCCGTAACTTCATGCACATGCACCTCCGCAAAGTGGACTGAAAACGAATATTTCGAATGGTTGTTTCCCTCATCACCTGGCTTTGATGACCGGGTGACTTCTAAATAGGGTGTACCGCTTTTTTGAAATGCATCTTTATAGCTGATCCTCGAATTTCTGCCTGTCAGTTTCATCATGCCATCTTTAAACTCCACTTCATCTGGCTTTGCATCCCTGAATTCAGGCAGGCTTACAGAGGCAAGGGCAATGAGTTGCTCTTTTATACCGGTACATGCCGCAACCACTGCCGGACCCACCGTGTTTACAATAGCAGAGCCTCCCTGATTCGGCGCCATCGGGAAACTGGAATTTCCCAGTTCAAAAACAATTTGTTCGGGACTGACGCCCATAGCATCTGCCGCGATCTGCGTCATCGCTGTTGCGGTTCCGGGGCCAATATCAGTGACAGCGCTATGAAGAATCAATGATCCATCTGCTGAAAGCCTCGCTTTTACTGCTGCCGCTCTGCGGTTCGCACCAAATGTGCCAACTGCCATTCCATACCCAATCTTCCAGCGCCCGTCGCTGAGGGCACCTGCTTCCAATTTACGCTTGTTCCAGCCTATGGCCTTTGCGCCCATTTCGAAACATTCCTTTAGATATTTTGTAGACCAGGGCAGATTTCTGTCCGGATCTGTATCTGTATGGTTAATGATCCTGAATTTAATAGGATCAATCTTTAAAGCATAGGCAATTTCATCTACCGCACTTTCGAGTGCAAAAGCCCCGGTAGCTTCTCCGGGCCCCCGCATCCAGATGGGCGTACTCACATCAAGTGGTAAAATCCTATACCTTGTGCTAACATTTGGAGCAGCATACATCATCCGTGTTTGTTGCAGGGTACTTTCAGTAAATTCTTCGTACGATGAGGTCATACCAATTGATGTATGAGAGATACCAACCAGCTTTCCGTCATTGCCGGCACCGATACCGATTTTTTGCCATGTTTTTGGACGATAGCCAACCATAAAAAACATTTGTTCCCTGGTAAGCATCAGTTTAACCGGATGCTTGATCATTTTCGCAGCGATGATCGCAGCAGTTTCATGAGGCCAGTTATGCAGGCCATTTCCAAAGGCACCGCCCACGAACTTTGCAATAACCTTTACATTTTCCGGCAGAAGTTTCCATTCTTTGGCAAAGTTTTGCTGGGTCGGCTGGGTACCCTGCACTTTATCATACAATGTTAATTTATCTTCTGTTTCCCAATGGGCAATGATTGCCTGCAGTTCCATGGGATTGTGCATCTCCGCCGGATGTTCATACTCCAATTCTAATATTACAGGTGCACTTTTATATCCATCAACCTGCCCCCGATCATAGTCGGCCAGTGGCGATTTGGGATTTTTTTTTGCCTGCGCAGGTAAAACCGCATTATCCATATGCCTTGAAAAGTCAGTTTTATGTTCATCTTTCGCATACTGCACCTTTATCAGTGAAGCGGCATAGGTGGCACGTTCAAATGTATCGGCGATCACCATCGCGACAGGCTGACCATTGAAGTAAATCTTATCCTCGTAAAACACGCGGTGCGGACGCCCGGCAGTTGAAGGTTCTGTCGGATGTTCATTGTCTGCTGCATAGCCTGGAGGCCTTATGGCATTCAGATGCGTAACAACCTCCAGTACACCCGGTGAATTTTTAGCGGCCCTGGTATCTATCGATTGAATACGGCCTTTAGCGACATAACTGCTAACCAGAACCGCATATTTGGTATCATTCAGAACATACTCCGCAGCATATTTTGCGGCTCCGGTTACTTTTAATCTACCATCCACGCGGTCTAAGGGGTCGCCAACTGCTTTTAATAAATTTTCCATAATCCTGAATGATATTATATGCCCGAAGCCATCCTTAGCGCTTCAACGATGCTTTTCGGTCCGAGTTCTAGTTTAAAATCGTTGTCGCCATACCCTTTGGCACCCTGCATGGCGATAGCAGCGACACGCTCAAAAGTCTCCAATGCAACGGGATTGCCGATTAAAGCCTGCTCAGCCGCTGATAATCTCCAGGGCTTGTGTGCAACGCCGCCCATAGCCAAACGTGCTTGTATAATCTTTTTCCCGTCAAGCTGCAGTGCCACAGCTACTGAAACCAGCGCAAATGCATAAGAGGCACGATCGCGGATTTTTAAATAATGTACGTGGCTGAATGGATGATAAGGAATTGTCACCTCGGTAATCAGCTCATTTTTATGGAGCGTAGTATCATTTTCCGGCTGATCTCCTGGCAATCTATGAAAATCCTGTATGGGAACCATGCGCAATCCCTTAGGCCCTGCTACATGTACCACTGCATCTAAGGCAACCAATGCAACGTTCATATCACTTGGATTCACTGCAATGCAATGTTGGCTTGCACCAAAGATGGCATGCATGCGGTTGTACCCTTTTAGTGCTCCGCAGCCACTGCCAGGATTGCGTTTATTGCAAGGCATAGCCGTATCATAAAAGTATGGACAGCGCGTGCGTTGCATCAGGTTTCCTCCAACGGTAGCCATATTCCTCAATTGAGCCGATGCACCTGCATTTAATGCCTGAGAGAGCAAGGGATATTTTTCAACCACCATTGGGTTGTCTGCGACACTGCTGTTTAATGCTAGTGCGCCGATTTTAAGTATATTGTTATTTTCTGTGATATCTTTCAGCGGCAACCTGGTAATGTCTATGAGTCGCTCCGGCTGCATCACATTACGCTTCATCAGGTCGAGTAGATTGCTGCCCCCCGCAATAAATTTTGCCGTTGTGTCTTTTGCAATGGCTGCAATCGCAGCTTGCTGTGCCGATGGACGCATGTATTGAAATTGCTTCATATCGTTTGCCCTCCCATTTTTGCTTCCCGGATAGCAGCAACAATATTTGGATATGCCCCGCAGCGGCAAATGTTCCCACTCATGTACTCCCTGATCTCATCGTCACTATCTGCATGGCCTTCCCTTACACACGCGACTGCCGACATAATCTGCCCCGGCGTACAATAACCACACTGGAAACCATCATGTTTAATAAAAGCGGCTTGCATCGGATGGAGCTGCTCCCCATCGGCCAGGCCCTCAATCGTAGTTACTTTCTTCCCATCTGTCATCACTGCAAGCGTGAGACAGGAATTTACCCGTACGCCATCCACATGCACCGTGCAGGCACCACATTGTCCATAGTCGCATCCTTTCTTGGTACCCGTTAGTGCTAAGCGTTCCCTGAGCAGATCTAAAAGGGTAACTCTTGGATCAAGCTTAAAACTTTGTGACTTTCCATTAATCTCAATGGTGCAGGAAACATTTTCAATTGCTTCGGCAAATCGTTCGTCGTACTTCTTATCGGCTGCCGACCTCGCGATTGGCGGAGTCAGGGCAACTGCCGTTACCAGTCCAGTCTTTTTTAAAAAGTCGCGCCGGGAATTGTGGTTCTCATTATTTTCCATGTCAGACGGGTTACTGTATTCAATACAATGAAAAAAATCTTTTGTTTACAATTTCATTGAGATTTACCGATTAACCATTTTAGGCACGCCTTCACTTTAGCATTGTTTACCGATTCTTCACCTGGCCGGAACAAATGCTTACTGTAAGGAGCGAACTACAACCATACAACAGGAAAGTATGTATTAACAATACCAAAAGAGTTGTTCTGCGCAGGATTTGAGATTACCTGAGAATCCTGTTCACCCAATATTTAAACGCTCCGGAGTTACAATTCAGCCCTTTTTTTGTATGTTAGCGGCCTATGGAACTGAACCTGGAAAGGGAGCGGCAGATTTTACTTGACCTGGGAAACGACATTACCCGGGTAAGAGATAAGAATGATCTGATTGTTTTATTTTCTAAGCGGATCAAGAGCTTATTTTACTTTACCCATACCATCGTTACACTGATCGACCAGAAGGACGACAGCTATGTTCCTTTTCTGTTAGACCACCAGAATTCTGCGATCAGAGACCATATTGAATATGACGAAATGGTCGCCTCGCATTTTGCATTGGACGAGCCTTTCATTAAGTCCGTACTAAATGCCGATGGACCCGTATTTTATGAAATGGCCGATGTAATGGATAAACCAGGAAGTCCTGCTTTTCTAAGGGTAAATTATGAAAAGGGAATACGACAGATTCTGATGACTACCCTCCGGGCAGCCGATAAACCGATCGGCTTCATCCACATTTATTCGGACCGTACGGACAGTTTTAGCCGCGAGTTCCAGGATGTCATCCGACGCATTGCGCCACAAATTTCGGCTGCTGTAGCAAACATTCTTAAAAATGAAGATATTCTAAAAAAAGAGCGCGAAAAGTCTTTTCTACTTGATTTTAGCAGCGATATTTCAGCAGTTCGCTCGAAGGCCGATTTGCATCTGGCAGTGAAAAAGGCTTTGCGGAAGCTCGATCCTGAGGGCGGTTATGTGATCAGAAAGCTTAATCCAGATGGCAAAAGCTTGTCTGCCTATCTGCACGACCCCGGCAGTTCTCTGTATGACCCTGTTTTACTGGAAAAGGTTTTGCAGACCAATTACCCAATTGAGGATGGCTTGCAAGATAGGGTACTCAACAGCTATATTCCGTTGCTGTTCAGCGTAGACCGTGAGCTTCAACGCAACAGTGGCGTGCATTACCTGGAGCTTTGGCAAAATATGGGGTTCAAGACCATGGTTGGCGCGGCCTTACGCAATGCCGATGCCAATATCGGAATGCTCTGGTTTAGCATTGATGAGATCAACATTCCCATTTTAAAAGGAATATGCTCGCAGATTGCCGTTGCGATGGCCAATATTATGGCTAATGAAGAACTATTACTCGCTAACGAGACCATTTTGCGTTATAAAATGCAGCTGGAAGGAGAAAACGACTATTTGAAGGAGCAACTGCATACGATTTATAATTTTTCAGAGATTATCGGGAACGGCAAAGGAATGCAGGATGTCTTCGGGCTGCTGTCTAAAGTTGCTGAAACCGGAACTACGGTATTGATTCTTGGTGAAACGGGGACAGGGAAAGAATTGATTGCGAGAGCAGTACACAATGCTTCTCCAAGGAAGAATAAGTTGATGATCAAGCTGAACTGCGCTGCAATGCCGGCCCATCTGATCGAGAGCGAATTGTTTGGACATGAGCGCGGTGCTTTTACCGGGGCGGTCGACAAACGGATCGGTAAGTTTGAACTGGCCAATCACAGCACCATATTCCTCGATGAAATTGGCGAGATGCCGCTCGAGGCGCAAGTTAAACTGCTCCGTGTGCTACAGGAAAAGGAAATGGAAAGAGTGGGCGGCACTGCGACGATCAAGCTGGATGTACGGGTGATCGCGGCAACCAACCGTAACTTGGAAGAGGAAGTGGCGGCCGGTCGTTTTCGCGCTGACTTGTATTATCGTCTGAATGTTTTCCCGATTGGTTTGCCGCCTTTGCGGGAGCGGGTTGAAGACATTGAAGCGCTAACTGGTTTTTTCCTGGCAAAGTATGGTAAGAATGCCGGCAAGAAGTATGTGAGGATTTCGCCGAAGGCGCTAGAGCAATTGCAGGCTTATCTTTGGCCGGGCAATGTAAGGGAGCTCGAGCATTTGATTGAGCGGAGTGTTTTACTGGCCACAAACAATTTGATTCGTGAGGTATATCTGCCTAAAAAGGCAGGAGGAGGCCATGCTTTGCCGGATCCCCCTGCCGATCAGTCTTTAGAAGAAATGGAACGTAATTATATTGTTCGGGTGTTGCAGCGCTGCAACGGTAAGATTTCCGGTTCAGGAGGTGCTGCAGATATTTTAGCTATACCTGGCAATACTTTGCACTCTAAGATGAAAAAGCTCCAGATTATAAAGGCTGATTATTTTACGAAGTAGCCGCCTGTGCCCTTTTCCAATCTTCGAAACTGATAATGCCTAAATTTGCCGTTCCTTCGGGTACCAGGGCCGAATGTGGAATTGGTGCTCCGAAATATTCGTTTCTATCGTTAACAACCACTGTTTTACTGCTGTCAGCATCTTTCAAATACGAAGCAACAAAAGTGTCCATCGTGTTTTTTTCCGGACCCGCAATTTCTACAATTCCATTTACCGGTTCTTCTGCGGCGAATTTTGCAACGAAGCGGGCAACGTCTTCCGCAGAAATGGGTTGGAAGTCGACATCAGAAATGTGTACTTCTATACCCACTGTACCGGCGGCCGCTATTGCTGGTACAAATTCTTGAAATTGTGTGCTTCTGATAATCGTATATGGAACTCCGGAACTGCGAAGCAGGTCTTCCTGTATTTTTTTAGCGGCCATATAACCCATGTCCTGCATCACATTTGTGCCTACGATGGAGAGAATAAGGTGGTGTTTTACCCCTGCTGCAACACCGGCTGAAAGCAGATTAACTCCGGCAGTCTGAAAGAAATTTACAGCTGTTTCTTGGTCAAATGCCGGTGCATTGGAAAGGTCGATGACCACATCGGTGTTTTGGAACGCCTCTGCCAATCCTTCGCCGGTTAAGGCATTAATCCCTGTAGAGGGTGAACCTGCGACAACAGTATGCCCGCCTGCGCGCAGTTTGCTGGTAACATTTGAGCCGATTAATCCTGTTCCACCGATAATTACAATTTTCATGATCTTGATTTTTAAGGTTTTTTAAACTGTTTGTTGCCAACTATAACCCTATATCTGTGCCAGAATCATAACATATTGTTTTACAATACCTTATATTTTATATACCCAATCGGATTCATTTAATACAGTGAAATCATTATTAGCAGTCACTTCATATAGTGAAGAATCCGGTTTCCCGCCGATTCAGTTATGTGCCTTTGAAAACCATGCGATGTATTCATTAACGGCCGTCGTAAGAAAATCCTTAGTTCTGCTATCGGTCAAAACACCATGTTTATCAAATGCTTCACTTATTTTCGATAGGTACACCTCTGGCTGTTGCATAATCGGCATATTTAGAAAAACCAGGCTTTGCCTTAAGTGATGATTGGCACCGAATGCTGCCAATGGGCCGGGAGAATTACTGAAAATGGCTGCAGGCTTCGCATTCCACACACTCTTACCATAAGGCCGGGAGCCTACATCAAGTGCGTTTTTGAGTACCGCAGGAACAGAGCGGTTATACTCCGGCGTAATGAAGATAACACCGTCGACAGAGTCTACTTCTTCTCTAAAAGAATGGTAAGGAGCGGGTGCATTGCCGTCATCATCAAAATCCTGGTTGTACAAAGCGAGTTCAGCAATTTCAATAATCTTAAATTGGAAACCTTCAGGCGCCATGTCAAGTATGGCACTGGCTAATTTTTTCGAAAAAGACTCCCTGCGAAGACTTCCTGCGATGATTCCTATTGTTTTATTCATTTCGATGTATTTATTCTGAAATATAGTATTTATACAAACAAATACAGTCCCTGCAAGTTTTATTTCGCCCTAAGCCAGTCGGACCCGTCAGGTTAGGTATAAAAAAACGAAGGCATCTGATACCAGACGCCTTCGTTTCTATTTTTTTTATTGAACAGTCTTATTTTTTAACTGCTTTCAGATCGATACTTATTTCAATATCCTTACTGATCATCCATTCTGCCGGATCAGCTGCTGTGGCACCAAACTTAATACCCCAGTCTGTCCTGTTGACTGTGAACGTGGCTGCTACCGATACATTTTCACCAGCGAGCACTACCTTTGCCGGGAAACTAACATTAAGTGTTTTCCCCAACAAGGTCAGATTGCCGCTAACAGTTTTGTTTGCACCTGTGACAGCCTCTTTAGCTGCATCAGCTGCCAGAGCTTCCACTTTAGTGATTTTAAAGTCTGCAGTTGGATTCTTTTCGACATCAAAAAAGTCTTTACTCTTGAGGTGCGCTTCCAGTTCTGTATACTTTTTATCCTTTTCAGTCACAGAAGTAGAATCTACTTTCAATGACTGCATATCTATCACGAAATCACCTGCAGCGAGCTCGCCATCTGCAAAAGATACTTCTCCTGATTTAAGGCTGAGGGTACCCCAGCGTGGCGCAAAGCCGCCTTTGTGGAATGCCTTCCAACTTACTTTTGAACTTTCCAGGTCAACAGTATAAACGTCACCCTGTTTTGCTGCTACTTCCTGTGCTCCGCTTGTAGCGGTATCTCTTGAGGTGTTACCGCCACACGCTGCAAGAAACAAAGCCGCGCCGGCAAGGATACTTAAACTGATTTTCTTCATCTGATTTTAAAGTTGATAGTTAATGATTATTCTTTATGCAATCCACTACCGTACAACCATTGTACCAGTTATTTAATTGACCCATATCTTCGACCATATGGCGCTTTATTTACAAAGTTTTTTTGCTGCGCAATGCGCTATCTCAATATCAGATACCCGTCCTCTGCCCTTTGGGGTGCCCTGTTGATATAAAACTGCCTGTCCCGAGGTGCGGCAGTGCCCAGACCATCGACATACCTGTTGAACATACAAAATGAAGCGGAGATGAGCACTGCGTCGTGAATTTCCTGATCTGTAGCGCCTTCGGTCCTCGCCAAAGCAATCTGTTCTTCAGTAACCGCTTTCCCTCCTTTTTGTACACTGCCCGCAATATTAAGCAAGGCCTTCATTTTCCCCGAGAGATCAGCCGAGCCAGCAAAATCCTGTTTAATCGCATCTATCTGATCGATATTGCAATTCAGATAATGACCTGCCAATGCACCATGCACATTCTGGCAAAAGAAACAATCGTTTAAATAAGAAACATAAGTACCTATCAGTTCACGCTCACCTCTTGTTAAGGTATTGTTGTCATCCCTCAATAGTATCTCTGCCAAAGCATTCAGCGGACCTGCCGTTTCAGGCCTGTAAGCCATCAGACCACGAATTCCGGGCAGATCATTTTCAAGTTCAATATGTGCCATAATAGTTATACATTAAGATTGTTGCGGAGGCAAATTATACCCAGCCACCATACGTTTACCCATTTCTTTATAAGCTTCGGGATCTGTTGGCGTTAAACTGGCCAAACCGTCCACATATCGGTTGAACATACAAAAAGCCGCAGCAATAAGTACCGTATCGTGGATCTCTTTATCTGTTGCACCTTCAGCCCTCGCCGCTTCAATATCAGCCTCAGTAACTTCCTTACCCAATATCTGCACCTTACCTGCGACATGCAGCAAAGCCTTAAGTTTGTCACTCAGAGAAGACCTGTCCAGATCCTTCAGCACCTCGTCAACGATTGCCTCATCATCACCATAGAGACACCTTGCGGCCGCAGCATGACTGCTCATACAGAAAAAACAATCGTTACGCTTGGAAACATAAGCTGCGATCAGCTCGCGGTCTACCTGCGACAACGGAGATTCTCCCCTTAACAATTCCTGCGCCAGGTCATACAGGTATTTACCTGTTTCCGGCCTGAACATCACCAGTGAACGAATTCCCGGAACACCTTCCGGAACTTTTATATGTGCCATAAAAAATGCTTAAATCTTTAACTATAAATTATTCTTTGATCACACTGCCTGCATCAACTCCGGCAACCATTTCCTCCCCTACGGGCAAGGCCTTCTTTTCCTTTACGGACAACACTACGATAAACCCGGCAACAAAAACCAGCGAAAAGATGAATATCGCATTACCATAGCCGCCCAGTGATACCACCAGTACGCCAATGAACAGTACTGCCGTAGCCGTGAACAACCTGCCGATATTAAAACAAAAGCCTGTCGCCGTAGCCCGGATACCGGTATGAAACAATTGTGGAATATAAGCAGACAGCACACCCTGACTGGCACCAAAAAACAATGCGAGTACGGCGATCTCCGCAAAAATGAACGGAGAAAATGTGGTGTTCAGCTTAAATAAAACGAAAGACATGATAGAACAGACCGCGAAACACAGGAGCATTGACCTTTTTAGACCAGCGAAATTAACCAGCCAGCCAGAAAAAAAGCCTCCTGCGAGTCCGCCCATACCCATACACATCATGCTCAAACCACGCTCCTTTTGCGCATCACCAGGAATCAGACTTTGGACCCAGGTAGGCAGCCAGGAAAATATCGCCCACAGCCCGATCAACATGGTACCAAACATCAGCGAGCCCACTAAAAGTTCACGGCGGTTCTCCGCAGAATACCATAATGATTGTTTCTGCCCAACGGCTTTGCCTTGTTTGTGCTCCAGCCATTTGTCAGACTCCCTGATCACAGCCATCCCGATCAGTGCCAGCAACACAGGTATGGCGCCCACAAAAAAACCTTCCCTCCATGAAGAAACTACAAAATTGATCAGTCCTGCAGAAAAAATCCCTACCGGAAAAGCGATAGAAATAATACCTGTCACTACTGCCTTACTTTTCTCCGGCCATACCTCACTTAATAAAGTGAAAGAAACCACCAGAACACCGCCTACTCCAAATCCGCTCATGAAACGACACAAGACCAGACCGGTCCAGGTTGGCATGAGCCCGGTTAGTACGGTAAATATGCCATAGCAGGCAATCGCATAAAGCAACGCGCTTTTGCGTCCTATCCGGTCACTGATCAGTCCCCAGCTAAAACCGCCGAATGCCCAGCCGAAAATGAACAGGGCATTGATAAACCCGCTGATGCTGTTCAGTGCTTCAGGTTGCAGATCTCCCTGCAGGTCTTTGACCACTACAGGGAGATAAACAGACATCAGCGTAGAAACCGTGCCGCCGAGTGCGCTGCTCAAAAAGCAAAGAATGAACAGCATCGTTAAATAAACGGCACTTAATTTTTGTGTATTCAACACATTGATATTAGCTACGCTCATATTATATTATTTTAAAGGACTATCAAAAACAAGAGAAATGTAATAGATCGCACCCACCGCAGGCGAACCATAAGCCTGAGAAATATACTTATTGAAAATATTGCTGCCACCCAGTTTGATTGTTGTATTTACTGAAGGAATTTTTTTGTTGATCTGAAGATCTACCATCGAATACGAATTGATTCTTCCCGGCCTCACCCCGTTAAAGGTACCATACCAGTCAAATGCACTTTGCCAGTGCCATGCTGCGTTGAAACCAAAATTATTGATCAGATTAGAGTTACCGAAAGTTACGTTTGTGCTGTATTCTGGCGTATTGAACTGCGCGATGTTGTTGATATTGGCCTTGCCCAGATCAAAATCTGACCAGGTACCATTTGCGCCGACGGCAAAGTTGCCCAGCAGATAAGTCAGGCCGGCACTCACACCCTGTGCAGTAACTTCATCAGTAGCATTGGTATATAACTGGTAAGGACGTACCGTTCGCGCTGCTACTTCGCCAGCTGCTGCCGGATTGATCTTGCCGTCTGCACCCAAAACCGGGTTGGTGGATTTCAACACCACCGTATTCAGAAGGAAATCTGTATAGGTACTTCTGTAATAATTGAGGTCGACGAGCAATTTATTCGCGAACAGACCTTTATAGCCTACCTCAAACGCTTTTTGCTGCTCTGGCTTGATGTAGGCCACATTGGCTTTAACCAGCAAATCCTTGTTCTGGCCTACGGCCTGCTGAGGAGTTGCACCCCCGGCGATTGCGGCACCTACAGCCGGACCAAAAACTTCGGCAGATGCTGCTGTGAATGAATTCTCATAAACATCCATGCCAGCACTGTTGGCCGGCGCACCACCCAGGATCGTGATCGGGCCTGCATTCAATTTGATGAACTGATCTACCGGGGTAGGATTTCTGAAACCTGTCTGGTAGGAAGCTCTGAAATTATGCGTCGAGGCAACGGTATATACACCCGAGAAACGTGGCGTGAAGCTGCCTTTAAAATTTTCGTTTTTATCGTAACGGATGGAAGCCGTAAGTTTAAGTTTATCTTCCAGTAATTTTTTGCCCACCTGCGCAAAAGCACCATATTCTTTTACACCGATCTTGTTTTCCTTGTCGTCAAACAAACTACCGTTGGTAAACATTTTATAATTGCGGTAACTACCGCCTGCCAGCAACTCTACAAACTTCACCGCACTCGAGAAATCATATTGCCCATCGGTGTGGTAGAATTTACTGTTACTGAACACGCCCGCGCCACTCGCACCATACTTATGGATGGAAGCATTCTTGGCATTTTCGAAATCAGACGTTCCCGGAAGGAAACGGCCCTGATCTGCAAAACTACGTGCCAGGCCATGGTTATTGCCATTCACGCCAGCGACCGTACCGTTAAAGGCCGCCGTGTATCTTGTGAACCAGGTATCATCTGCCTGACCAGGGGCTACCAACTGTCCGTTCAACCCCCTTACCCAATCGCGGTTGATAAAGTTGGCCAGCGAACGGGTGTTGTAAGAATCGTGTGAATTTTCGCTTACTACATAACTGCGAACAAAGAAATTACTTCCTCTAAGTTCGGCACGGTGGGTCTGCAATACGAAGTTATTCAGGCTGAAACGGTTACTACCGGTATAACTCGCAGTACCGCGACCAATATTGTACTGATAGATGGCTTCAATATTATTAGAAACCCTATAGTGCAAAGCCCCATTCACCTTCATGCTGTACACCCCGTAATTCATCAGGTCTTTTTCTGCATAACCGGTACGGGAAACGTAACCGATGCCCGGAAGGTTTCTCGAAGATTCATCACCATAAATATTCAGTGCATCTCTGCCCGGATTGTTATCGCCTCGCTGTGCCACCGGAACCGTTGGCGTTACATCAGTATAATCGTTGGCATGCCAGTCTTCACCGGTCAGATAAGAAAAGTTCACTTTAAAAGCAAAACGGTCATTAAATGCTTTTGCATAGCGCAAAGCAATATCTTTTAGCTCACGGGCACCCACACCTGCATCATCCACATGGTTAATACCCGTTTTAAACTGTACAGAGAGACCCTGGTATTTAAAAGGATCTTTAGTGCGCAGGTTCAGCAAACCATTGAAAGCTACGGGGCCATACAATGCAGAAGCTGCACCAGGGATCACCTCGGCCGATTCGATGTCAATATCGGAAGCGCCAAACAAGTTACCGATCGCAAAGTTCAGGCCCGGTGTCTGGTTATCTACCCCATCTACCAGTTGCAGAAATCTGGAGTTACCTGTTGTCGCGAAACCACGGGTATTTACTTGTTTGTAGGTGATGCTGCTGGTAACTGCCTCCATGCCTTTAAGGTTTGCCAAACCATCATAGAAGGTCAGCGAAGGGTTTTCCTTGATCTCCCGTTGCGACATCTTCTCGATACTCACCGGTGACTCGAGGATACTTTGGTTTACCCTGCTTGCAGAAGACACTACCTCATTCAGCATAATCGGTTTAGCAACAAGAGAAACACTAACACTCTGGCCTGCTGAAGAAACCTCTACTTCCTGTGGCTCAAAGCCTACCGCAGAGATAATCAGCGTTATTGGCAATTTGCCATTGTAGTTTAATGTAAAATCACCTTTGGAATTGGCAGTGGTACCTACAACTTTATCCTTTACATTGATACTGGCGGCACTCAGCAGCGATGCGTTATCAGCAGTGCTGACATTTCCTCTGATCTTTATTTCCTGTGCCGTAGCGCCAAGTGCATAAAGCATTACAAATACGAGTAGAATTCTTTTCATTCGTTAATTAGATTGGTTTTGGATTTGGTTTATTTTGAGAGATGATTGTTTTGGATAGGAATTATTTTTTCAAATGATCATAGCCTTGCGGTAAGCGGGTGTAACCATGGTTAACAAGCCGGTCTGCCAGCGTATCATAATAGGCAGGATTTGCGGGAAGCGAAGTTCCAAGACCATCTACATACCTGTTATAAAGACAGAAAAGCCCGGCGATCAGCACAGTGTCGTGAATTTCAATATCTGTTGCGCCTGCATGCTTCGCTCTTTGAATAGCTTCAGTACTGACATTTTTCCCGCTTTCTCTGGTCAGCGCAGCGATATGTAGCAATGCTTTCATTTTGTCACTTACGGGTGCGGTATCAATGTCGTCCTTCACTTTTTGCGCGGTGTCACGTTCGCCTGACAGCAGATCTGCAGCGGCAGTATGCGCGGTAGTGCAAAAGGTACATTCATTGCCATACGACACTACAGTAGCAATCAGCTCACGCTCAGTTTCAGTTAATGATGAAGGTCCGCGAAGCAAAAACTGAGTCAGTTCGCGAATAGGTGCTGCTGTGGCTTTGCTATATTCTAGTAAGCCCGTGATACCAGGTAAATGGTCTTCGAGTGGAATGTGTGGCATACAGGTTTTTTGTAATATTGTTTATACAAAGAGTGGTTTATTTGGTAATGCTAAAATTATTGTTATAAATGGTAAAAACAAATTTATTTTAAAAGAATCTTTCTAAACAGACAATTTAACGATGAAAGCATCTGTAAACAGAGCCAGCTATGAAGTTTACTAATGCAAGGAAATCCCAGACTGCTCCCCGATTGCATGACCTTTGAACAACCCTCTCGTAACGGCTCCAAGACCCTTACAAGACCTATATGGTTATTCAATGGTTGTAAAAGTGTATATGGAGGGTCGACTCCCTGTCTCTTATATCCGGCAGGAATGCAAAAGATCTTCGGTAGCGAAATAGCAATAAACGGGTTCCTTGATTGTTGTATTATTATGTAATTTTGCTTAAAGATCAACCTATGGAAACACAGCAGGATACCATCTTAATGACAGAAATATCAACTCCGCTGGGCGTAATGCTTGCCGGGGCTACTTCCAAAGGAGTTTGTTTGCTTGAATTTACTGATAGGATCAGACTGGAAAAAGAATTTACAGAATTACAAAGCCTGCTCAA
>DATFQH010000310.1:0-4915 GCA_035264385.1 Pedobacter sp. | reverse complement strand
GTTCGGAACCATCTGCATGCAGGTACCGGAATTCGATCTCGTGAAAGGTGTGCGAGATGAGGTTCTCCTGGAATTTTTTTATGGTCCCGTTCCGGTCGGGATCGTGTATGGCCTGCAGCCAGCCAGTACCCATCAGCGAATCATAATCTCTACCGGTCCAGTCGGCCCAGGTCTGATTCACATAGGTAAAAGCCCCACTGGCATTGACCATCCACAGGCCGGTAGGGGTGGCCGAAGTAATGTCCCGCAGGAGCCGCTCGCTGTCTTCAACCATTTGAACCAGCTTTCGCTGAGTGGTAACTTCGGTGGCGATTGCAATAACACCGGTAATTGATCCGTCCTCTGCCCGAAAAGGTTCATAAATGAAATCAACGTAGGCTGTTTCCAGCAAACCGTTTCTGACCAGGGGAATCGGTGTCGCCTCGCCCCGGTAGGGAAGGCCTGTGTCCAGTACTTTGGTTAAAAGTTCTTCAAATCCCAGGTTTTTTGCATGTGTTAAAACCTCAAATACAGGTTTACCGATAAAATCGTCACAATCCAGGCCATAAAGCTTGCATAACGGCGGGTTGATCAGATCGACAATAAACCGGGGGCCAAGAAAAATTCCTATCCCCACCGGAGCCTGCATAAATATCGAGTATAGTTGTTTGCGCTGATTCTGCAGGGCCTGCTCGGCCAGCCTGCTTTCAGTTATGTCTACCACTGTGCCGATAAAGTTTTCACTTTGCCCGCTGCTGTTCTTATATACCTTGCCCTGCGACCTGATCCAGCGGATGCTCTGGTCATTGAACCTGATGATCCTGAAGGTGATGTCGTACGTGCCCGAACCGCCCGGTTCCAGTGCCAGGTTAACCTGCCGCAATACCTCTTCTTTGTCTTCAGCAAAAATATGCTCCTGGAAGGTGTCGAAGCCAATGGTAATATCCTGGTCAAGGCCATAGATCTGCCTGCACTCTGCAGACCAATACAGTTCACCGGTGATGTGGTTGTAATCCCAGGTACCCAGATTAATGGAATTCATCAACAGATTCATCCGCATCTGGCTGTGTTCCAGTTGTACCAGTATTTCAGATTGGCGACGCTCCTTTGTAAGCTGATCCAGCTGGCATTCCAGTTCCTGCTGCCTGGCTTCATATCCGGCCAGCTTATCTTTAAGTTCATTTATATTTTCCATCGGTTGGCCGCGCCATAGCTTATAGTCTCATCAACGCCAGACAAGACAGAAATAAGTGAAGCAAATTACTTAAATAAAATGATTTCTTGCGCTAAGGCAATAATCACGATCCCAAAATTCCCTGCACCATACACTGGAACAAACAAGGATGCAGATTAATTGTTATTTAATATCATAAATATATTTGCTATGCCCGAATTACCTGATCTTGAAGTATTTGCCGCCAACCTTGAAAAACGGTTCAGACATAAAACCCTCGAAAAGCTGGAGGTGACCGTTTTAAATAAACTGAATGTTTCAGAGCAGGAACTTAAAGCCGCGCTCGAAGGGCATCAGCTATTGTCTGTACAGCGCGAAGGCAAGACGCTCCAGCTTCATTTCGGAGGCGGGAATGTGCTGGGGCTGCACCTGATGCTGCATGGCGAAATTCAGGTAACCGATGGTCCGGATGAGGTTAAATTCAGGATCATTGAATTCTTCTTTAAAGGCGGCAGTAGTTTTGCGCTGACCGACTTTCAAAAGATCGCTACGCCGACGCTCAACCCGGAGCACGTTGACGTGCCTGATGCGCTGTCAAATGAGTTTAGCATTACTTACCTGAAGGATGTGCTCGCTAAAAAGAGGGTTCAGGTAAAACAAGTGCTTATGGACCAGAAGATTGTACGCGGCATCGGCAATACCTATGCCGATGAGATCCTGTGGCATGCGCGGATTTCTCCGTTTTCTGTGGCGAAGGCAATTCCCGAAATTAAAGTAAAAGATCTGCATGAGGCTGTAGAAGCCGTACTGCGCAAGGAAATCATGAACCTTACGAAAGCCATTCCTGATAGTTTCAATGCCGAGGTCCATGACTTTTTGAAGATCCATCACCCCAGGATTAAGAAAAGCCCAACCGGCTTTGAGATACTGGTGAATAAGCAAGGAGGCAGGAAAACCTATTATACCGTTGAACAGGTTGAATTTCAGTAGTGGCGGCTGAAACTATCGGTGTTTTCAGTTGTTCTAAAGAAATCCTGTTGGGGCTTTTGGAATTAAGATGTAAGGAAACGGGATTGTTTACACAATGATTAAAATGATAACCAGATATGGGAAAGATCACTAACCTTTTGGCCGGATTGGCCGGCTCTGTAGCCCTTAATTTACTGCATGAGTCTTTAAAAAATAAACGAACTACACCAAGGATCGATTTTTTGGGTGAACAGGCCCTGCAAAAAACTGTGCGATATTTTGGAGGCAATATAACCGATACAGAAGATTTATATAAAGCTACACTGGCAGGCGACATCATTTCCAATACCATTTATTACAGCTGGATCGCCTCGGCTAAGCGACAACATTTGTATGCTAAAGCAATTGCTATGGGATTGCTCGCAGGCATCGGTGCGGTGAAATTGCCGGAACCGCTTGGGCTGAATCCAAAATCTGTCGCTAAGACAGATGGAATTAAAGCGATGACGGTAGCGTATTACGTGTTTGGAGCATTGGTTACGGCAGCGGTAGCGTCTGCTTTTAAGAAGGCTTAAGCACTTCAGGGTACAGAACGTTGGCAGCTAGCTGGCTGAGGTAATTGCAGGCATTTTGATGATCCTTCCAGCTTTGTTCCAGTAACTGGCCAGGGACTTCCTGTTCCAGTGCCCCAGCAATCTGAAGGAGTTCATGATAGCAGCCCTGATTTACGTTCAGGATTTTTAGTCCGATTGCCAGCAGGGCAAGATCTCTGGACAAAGAGGGTGATCTCGTTAACTTTCTGGCCTGCTCGGCTTGCTTAAGCAGCGCTGTCATGGTCTCATCAACAACCTTCGAGTGTTTAACTTTTGCCAGCGACAAACACTGCTTCAGGCGAACAATATGCTGCTTCTGGTCGAAAGAGTCGGGCGTAAGCCCGGCCCTGAGCTCATGTGTAAATGCGGTGAAGGATAGCTTCGAAAAGCAAGTCAGACATTGCTGTTCTGTAGAAAGTAACATGTTGAGTTTATTGTGATAGATCTCCGTCAGGGGATGGGGCTTAATTTTCATAAAGTCAGAAGCTTTGCCATCATAACATGGATGTGCTGGAGAATGTTTCCGCTTTTATGCTGTCAGATGCTTTTGATGAGCATGCCTATGATTGCTGCCAGCAGAATTAGCTGCGGTTCTTTAAGCTTTTTTATGTAAATAAGTGCCAGCACAGAAATGATTGCAATTAATGAAGTCGGAATGTCTATGATTGCCCGGCTGGCAATAATGACTACAGCTCCTACCAATGCGCCTATCACAACGGCTGTGATTCCATCTACGAAAGCTTTGATGCTGTTGTTTTTGGCGACCTTTTTAAATGAAGGGGCCAGGGCTATGGTAAAAAGGTAACAAGGCAGGAAAGTAGCAAAAGCCGCCACGCAAGCGCCGGAAAATCCTGCAACCAAATAGCCGATAAAGGCAACCGTGATTACGACAGGGCCGGGGGTGATCATGGCTACAGCCACAGCATCCACAAATTCCTTTTCATTTAGCCAGTGGTACTGGTCTACTGCCCCGCTGTGCAGAAAAGGAACAATGGCGAGCCCACTACCAAAGACCAGTGCGCCTGCCTTAACAAAGAACCAGCCAAGCTCCTGTAGGGTCTTGGCTTCATATTGCCAGAAGCCGGTTCCGGTGAGAATCAGTGCTGGCAATGCAGCAGGCTTCCTGATCCATTTTGGCGGTGCTTTGATCAGCATATATAGCATGCCGCATGCTGCAAAAAGTAGAATATCTTCCTTCTGGGTAATTACCGTAACGATAAGGCCCGTTAAATAAAAGAGCCAAAGCAGCCATTTGCCCTTTATGGCAGAAATGCTAAGGCTGCTTACCGATTTGATGGTCAGTTTGTAGGCGCTGATAGCGATGATGCCGATTACTGACGCACTTACGCCATAAAAGACGGCTTGCATCCAGGATAGTCCGCTGTAAAGCTTGTAGGCCATGCCGAGCAGAACCACCATGACAAAAGATGGCAGCACAAAAGCCAGCCCGACCAAAGTGGCTCCTAAAAATCTGTAATGTACAAAGCCGATGTAAATGCCAAGCTGGGCCGCCAATGGCCCGGGAGCAAGTTGTGCCAGCGCCAGGCCTTCTTTGTATTCTTCTTCAGTGATCCATTTTTTATTTTCGACCAGATCCCTGTTCATGTAACCGACAAGCGCCACCGGGCCACCAAAGCCCCAGGTTCCCAATTTTAAGAAATAGAGGATCAGGTCGGATAATTTATATTTTGGCTGTAGTTTTTCCATGAGCTAAAATGCAATACCAAACTGAAACCCTATTCCAAAGGAGGAGGGCAGATCATTGCCAAACCTTGCAGGCAGGGGGATCGCTACAAAATAACTGCTGCCCTTGTTTTTCTTTACGGTCTTGTTCAATACCGGGGTAAGTCCGTAGCGTCCCGAGGTTTCAAACGCTGCACGTCCGGCAAAAGTAAAGCCACTGCCAAGGGCAACCAGTACGCCGGGGTGGAACAAGACGTTATTAACCTTGCTTGTAGAACCTGTTGCCCTGATGAAAGGAACTATCTCACTGGAGAAGCCAATTTTAGCACTTTTCCAGATATTGATGCCGATGGGCATGCCCACCACGTAGCTATCCTTAAAATTAAAATGTGTGCCCTCATTATTGAAGTTTACAATGGGGTGGACGATCCCGATATATCCTGCCAGCTTTGGGTAAGTTTGCGGAGATTGACCAAACGTATTGAAGCATACTGAAGCCGCCAGAAATACTGCGGAT
>DATFQH010000309.1:0-3178 GCA_035264385.1 Pedobacter sp. | reverse complement strand
ATCTGCAATGCTGTTGAAAGTGATAAGGATGCGCTTGCTACCGTAGAGGAGTTATACACGTTATTGGGCATGTATAATGTTTATATGGAAGGAAGGGATCACGATGTGCATGTAGCCTATGTCAGCCATATTTCGCACATTACCTCCTTTGCGCTGGCCAACACGGTACTGGAAAAAGAGAAGGAAGAGAATGCCATATTTGAACTGGCCAGTGCGGGTTTCGAAAGTACGGTAAGGCTTGCCAAGAGTAGTCCTGCCATGTGGATGCCGATTTTCAAACAAAATAAGGAGAATGTGCTCGATGTACTGAATGAACATATTACCCAGCTCAGGAAATTCAAATCCTGTATTGAAAAAGAGAACTGGGACTACCTCACTGAGTTAATGGAACAGGCAAATAAGATTAAACACGTGCTCGACCGCGAACAATAGGCATTACTTAGTTACGGAAAAGCGGAAAACAGTGCGGGATTTGTAGGTCTCACCTGCCTTCAATACTGTTGTCGGAAATTCAGGATGGTTCGGAGTATCCGGATAGTGCTGTGTCTCCAGACAAAAGGCCGCATATTTTACTGAAGGTTTTTGTTTCCGTCCGATGATTCGCGGGTTTAGATGATTACCAGTATAAAGGACAAGACCCGGTTCGGTGGTATAGGCCTCCAAAACTCTTCCGCTGATCGGCTCATAGGCGCTGGCAGCCAGTTTGAGTTTACCGCTTTGATTGCGGAGTACATAAGTCAGGTCATAACCATTACCATTTTTAGTGCCGGATGATCTGCTCCGATACGTTCGCCAATAGGCTGCGGCCGGGTAAAATCAAGTGGTGTACCACTTACTGCAAGTAGGTTTCCGGTTGGAATGTTGTTTTTGTCTGCCTCCAGGTACTGATCAGCAAGGATGTTCAGTTCTGTTCGGGCAACCGTTTCTTCTTTTCCTCCGGAAAGGTTGAAGTAACTGTGGTTAGTAAGATTGATGTGGGTGGCTTTGTCTGTACCGGCCAGATAATCGATCAGGAGTTCATTTTCGTCTGTCAGTGTGTAAGTGATGCTTACATTCAGGTTACCGGGGTAGCCCTCTTCTCCGTCTTTGCTGAAATAACTCATTTTCAGTGCAATTTCTTTAGTCTTTATAAGCTCTTTCGCCTTCCAGATTCTTTTGTCGAAGCCCTGTCTTCCGCCATGAATGTTGGAACTGAGTGTATATACTTTGCCCCCGAGCGTAAACTTTCCGCCTGCTATTCGGTTGGCTACGCGACCCACAACAGCGCCCATGAGTGCGTTTTGTCCTCCGGTATAGGAACTAAGGGAATCGAAGCCAAAGACTACATTACCCATATTGCCGGCTCTGTCGGGGGTGATGATGTCTGTAATGCTGGCACCATAGCTGATCACCTTTACCTGCATGCCATGGCTGTTGGTTAAGGTATATTGAAAGATTTGCTGTCCGGCGGTTTTACCGAAAAGCACTTTGGTTACACCGGGCTTTACGGTTTTGCCGGCTGGCTCCGTTTGTTGGAAGAATTTATTGCCTGCTGCAAGGGTTGTGCCAGTGCAGCCAGACAACATAAGAGCGTTCAATAATAACAAGATCAGTTGGTTCTTCATGCGGTTACAGCTGCGTGTTTAAAGATAACGGCTCTCCAGCCAGGCAAAGCGCGCCAGTATCTCCAGCATTCCACCGTGCTCTACTAAATTTTGGACGCCTTTCTTATCCTTAAACAGACCCTGCTCATTTTTCTCATCATTTAAAGCGTGATCGAGGGCCTTTTTAAAACCAATAATATATTTGGTGTCCTTGTTATGTTTCAGCAAATGCTGGTAACCTCTCAGCAAAACAGCGTTGAACCAGTAACCGTCTCTGAATTTTTCATTGCCATAAAAGAAGGTCAATGAACTGTCTGCCATTTGGTTTGCGGCATCCAGGTATTTTTTATCACCGGTGATCTCGTACAGATAGACGTTAGATTCCAGCATGGTTCCGGTATTGTAGGAGAGGGTCGCTTTGTCTAAACTGCCGTCTTTTGTTCTGATGTTGTCGTAGTACAGACCTGCCGGAGTCTGCAATTTGGCATTGGTCCAGTTGAAGATCTTCAATGCGGTGTCGAGGTACATTTTATTTTTGGTAGCCTGATACATTTGCAGTGCAACCAGTACACCCGGGCCGTTAGAGCATGTGTTTTTGGAACTCAGGGAGCCTTCCTTCCAGTAAATTCCGCCACCCAGAACCTGGTTATAGCCAGACATCATGAAGTCGTACATTTCCTTTCCTTTTGCAAGGTCTGATTTCTGTTTTTTTCTGGCGTAGGCATCGAGGGCAGTAATCCCTATCCACTGGTTGTCATCATAATAGCGTTCCCCTGGCTGCAGTTTCATGATGTAATCCGTATAGCCACCTTTTGGTGGCGCGGGGTTATAATAGTCTGCCATGTTTTTAATGAGCGGCTCCATGAGCCTGACTTTGGGATCCAGTTTTTCAATTTCATTTGCCGCCTGGTATAAGGCACAAAGCGACCATAAATAGGTGTATTCTCTGAGGTATCCGTTTTTTGTTTCCCGCTGAGCAGGGTCAACCACGATCAGATAATATCCGGAGGCTTTATCATAAAAGTTTTTTTCTATAGCCGATTGAAGGGATTGTAATTCCTTCTTATAAAAGCCCTTGTTTGTTCCGGCTTTCTTTTGGGCAAACAGCGCATTTGAAGTAACCGTTAGCAATAGAACAACAAGCAGGCTTTTTTTATTGATATTCATAAATTTGATCATTTAGGTGATGAATAGGTTAGGGTAAAAATACGCATTTACTCTTTTCCGGGGTTACCTGATATTTCCAAAATGAACTTTTTCGTAATTGGTATTGGGGTCATTTAACAATTGGAAAGTAGTTGAAGGGCCCAGATCCGGATTTGTCCATGAACGCAGTGCCCACACGATTTTTTTGTCTGGTGTAACCTCAACCGCCTGAACAGGGAGATTGTTTGGGTCTAGTTTTGAGCTCCATTGATTGAACCAGTTATTGATGAGGGTATTGCCGTTTGGCAGACGGATAGCGATCTGCGGGCTTGTCAGGTTATAACCTTTCAGGTCTGCTAAAGGCAGATCCCAGATGACCTGACCCGAACGTGTAATTTCCCGTACAAAATTTTGATTACTGGCGACCAGCAGATTGCCGTTTTTTAAAG
>DATFQH010000308.1:0-3758 GCA_035264385.1 Pedobacter sp. | reverse complement strand
TGGTAAGTCCTTCCAGTGCCTTAACGCCTGCCTTATAGCTGAAGGATATTTTTTGACCTTTTGGCTGGCTATGATTCAGTGCCCAGAATTTCCGCTTCGAATTGACATACGGGAGGGCGGGGCCTGTTGTAAAGCCGATGAACTTAAAGTCACTTTCACCGGTGGTGAAGGTGTTGATCCATTCCGGCCGTAAGTAGGCATTCTCCTTTTGGCCGCTGAGGCCGCCTATATTATAGTCTACCTGGTTAATGGTTAGCCTGGCTTCCGCTTTCAGTGACCTCAGCAACTGCTGCCCGCTGGTCACATTTAAATAGTCAAAACAAACCACATTGGGACTTAACCGGAATGAGCGTCTGACCAGACCATTGCTGAGTATCACTTCATCGCGCTGATCAGAAACTTTTACAGATGCTTTATAAGGAAATGAATTGAGTAGCCAGTCGGTCTTTGTGCTGCTTTTTTGTGCATTAAGGATGGAAGGTGCTGCGAACACCACTAAAATTACAATGAAAAAAAATCTCAGGCGCAGCTTCATCTTGTCCTGAAGACCTTATCCCAGATGTCTGAAGTAACCCCGTATTTGGTAGTAGAATCGTTGTAATGGTGCAGCATGTGCTGCTGTTTAAGTTTTTTCCAGAAGCTGTTTTTAAACTGGGCATGGTGCAACATATAATGCGTCATGTCGTAAAAGAGGTATCCGATAATAAAACCTGCAAAAAACCCATCGAGCAAAGCCGGGGAAAGTGTCCACTGAAAGAGCAGATAAAATGCCAGCGCCAGCGGAATGCTTGCCGAAGGGGGCATCACCAAACGTTTAGCATCATTCGGATAATCGTGATGAACGCCATGAAATATGAAATGAATCCTTTTGCCCCATTCGGATTTGGGATAGAAATGGAATATAAAACGGTGCATGATATATTCAGTGAGTGTCCAGATGAACAGACCTAAAAGCAGGTATCCTAAAAATAAAGGAAATCCATTGATTGTAAATGATTTCCAGGAGAAGTAACCGATAACAGGAACATAAACGATGAGCGGAATAAAATAGGGTACCTTTGATAACGCCTCTAAAAGCGGGCTTTTAAACATCCTGATCGATTCACTGGAATTGGAGATAAAATTCTTCTTCATCACTTAAAAAATTTGATGCCTCTAAACGGGAATCTAAAAATAGGGCTTTTATACATTTATTTATAATGAAACCCATGCTTTTTGAGCTTATGAAAATCGCATGACCTTAATTTAGTATCTCAGCTTCATCGCTACATAGGGGTACCATCCTTCATTGGAATGACCGGCAACAACCCGAATAACTGCCATTGAGGCCGGTGCGAAATAAAAGCCGCCGCCGTATCCCTGGTGCCATAAATTTGAATGTTCGCCCTTCTTCCAAACCCTGCCTACATCGTGAAAGCCGAGTAAACCGAACTGCCCTGGAATGATATAGTTGATAAAGTCGGCGACTTTTAGCCTCATTTCAAAGTTATTGTATAAGCTGTGCTGCCCGCCGAACCTGAACTCACGATAACCGAGCAAATTGCCCTGACCACCCAGGAATTGCGACTGATAAAAGGCCTGATCACCCAGTGTAACCCCACCTCCTATCCTATCACTGATCACCAGATGCGCTTTCTTGTCCAGATTTTTATAAAAAGCAAAGCTGCCTGTAAATTGGGCTATGGAGTTTGAAAAGGTATTCAGCCCCTTGTAGCCGGTTAATTTGGCATCAATATAGTGCCCTGCTGACGGGAAGATTCCGCTGTTGCGTGTATCGTTTATAAAGTTGAAGACCAGGCCTGCATAGGTCTTATCTCTATTGATCACGGCACTGTCCGGCGAATGCAATTCAGTGGTGTTATTGATAAATCTTCCGGTATTATCAGTTCGGTTGTATCGATAATGCTGGACCGAAGGTCCAATACTTAAAGTTGATTTGTCCAGATGCCAGCGTAACGCAGCATCTGCCTGATACAGACTGAAACGGGCACGGTAGTACCTGATGAATTTCCCGGAGTTGTTGAAGGTGGTCTCATTACCCAGTCCGTAAAAATTCTGTGAATTTTCGGGAGCATAGGCATTGCCCTGCAGAATAACATCTGCATTGCCGAATACTTTATAAAGTTCGCCGCGGTAGCTGAAGCGAAATCCGGAGGTGGCGAAGGAATGAAGGAAAGAAAAGGCATGTGTACTGCCGAATGGTAATTTTCTGAAGCCGGGCTGCGTGATCTTGTACGACAGCCCCAGCAATACCCTATCGTCAATATTATAGCCTGCATTGAGCAGCAGCATCCTGCGGCTATAAAGATCCGTCGGCACAAAGTGTGTGTTGGAGGTATCGTTATTCAGACTTTTACTGACCAGGTTAGTTTTTCCTGTAAAGGAAACATGGTCTTCCATTCCATAGACTTTAACTTTGCGGTTTGCGTTCTGTATCTGATAGCTTTTAGCACCTTCAGCTCCGACTATTTTCAATCTGATCCGGGAGTTGTTGTTATTCAGCACAAGGCTGTCGTTTCCGTCCTTTACATACAACCTGATTTCGTGCGTGACTTTCGGATCAAAGATTCTGTTAAAGATCACTTCTCTCAAGCTTCCGCCCTTAGTGAGTTTATGGATGGTAACGGTAAGTCCGCCGTCCGGAGCATCCGTGATGTGAATGAATTCGTTCTTATTGGTGGCTTGTACATCCACGATTCTGTTAATGAAGTGGTAATACTGGTTCATCAGGGCAGGTAATTTCGCCCTGCGTTCCATCATCTGCTTAACGATTCCATCGTGCTGCAGGGAATAGCCGGGTTCCGGAATCTTCTTAAGTGCCTTTTCTATAACCTCATCTGTTATGGAGGCACAGAATTCATCCACTACACGTGTCCATTCTTTTTCATTTAAACCAGCGAACCATCTGCTGTAGATCGCCCGGCCTTCCCAAAAGAACCAGTTGATATCGGGCAGGTTTCGCTCATATCCCTGTATCATCGGCAAAAGCCATGAGGCCTGAGCGTATCTGGGTATAACCCCTTCAGAAAGATAAAATACTTGGTCCCTGTCGCGGGGAATTGCGAGATATCTGGTTGTACCATCAGCATTCTTTTCAGGTTTCCATCGCCACTGGTCTTCGTGCCTGTCCCAGTCGCCAAGCAGGGCGTCCAGGGCTTTGGCTTTTAATAGTTGTGTGCCGTCGAAGCTGTAGTCGTTATTGTCATCGAGCTTCTTCAGCATCTTTAGTGAATTGTCCGTATCTCCTACTGGCTCCCTTACTTCGAGCAGACAAAGGGTGTTGGCGAAGACGCTTGAAAATTCACCGAGTTTGGGGTCTGGCATTACCCAACCGATCAGCGGGTCACTATGCGGAACGCCCGCTGCATCGGCGATAACAGGTACTGCCAGTGCAGAAAAAGGATTCTGTGCCGACATATTATCTTTTATGGCTGTGCCGGCAAATGTTTTTCTGAAAACTTCCGGTAAAAGTATTTCCGGAAATTTCTCGACGCTCCTGAGCACCCATTCTTTGCCTTTATGATCTACAAGGCGCAGGGAATGAGATTGATTTCCACCTCCGCGCTGGGTTGGCGTCAATCCCCCCTTGAATTCCGAGATCCTGATTACCGGGACCTTCGTATCTCTGGCATATTCCTTACGATAGTTTTCGCCAAAAAGGAAACGGTGAAACTTAGTTACACTATCGTATTTGGGATAAATTTTTACGGTGATGGAGTCCTGGGCTTGCAAAGCAGACCAAATCATTAAGAAAACAA
>DATFQH010000307.1:0-7190 GCA_035264385.1 Pedobacter sp. | reverse complement strand
CGGAATAATGGGACCGGAGATGATGGAGGATTTTCGCAAACAGGCAGAGCGCTTCGGAACGGATATCCGTTTCGGTTATGTGAGCTCGGTCGACTTCTCTTCATTGCCGCATAAGGTGGTAGTGGACGAGATCAAAACCATTACGGCAGATACGGTGATCATTTCTACTGGTGCAACTGCAAAATGGCTGGGATTACCAAGTGAGCAGCAGTATAATGGTTTTGGTGTTTCGGCTTGTGCGGTATGTGATGGCTTTTTCTTTAAGGGACAGGATGTGGCTATTGTTGGTGCCGGAGATACGGCTGCTGAGGAAGCTACTTACCTGGCTAAATTGTGCAAAAAAGTATTTATGCTGGTGCGCAGGGATGAGTTCAGAGCTTCCAAGGCTATGGTTCACCGTGTACTGAACACGCCAAATATTGAAGTGATCTATAATACCGAAACGAAGGAAATAGTAGGTAACGGAAAAAATGTAACTGCTGTGAGGGTATTGAATAACCAGACAGGCGTTGAAAGTGATATTCCTGTTGAGGGCTTTTTTGTAGCCATCGGACATAAGCCCAATACAGATATTTTTAAAGGCTGGCTGGATATGGATGAAACAGGCTATCTTAAAACAGTTCCTGGTTCTACCAAAACTAATGTGAAGGGTGTGTTTGCTAGCGGCGACGTACAGGATCATTATTACCGCCAGGCTGTAACGGCTGCGGGTTCGGGTTGTATGGCGGCTTTGGATGCAGAACGTTATCTTGCTGCCAAGGAAGATGAAGTAAAAGAAAAAGTGCTGTCGTAGGAGGCACAGCTGGAAGTTATATGGGCAGATTCCAGGTGAATCTGCCTTTTTTTTGTCCTTTTTCAGGTAAGATTTTTTATATTGGGCTGTAAATTCAATCGGAAACAGATAACAAATTACATGAAAAAAATCTTAGCATTCACAGTGCTGGCATCTTTGTCGGTAGCTGCCTTTGGGCAAACTGACGTTAACATGGGGATTATTCCTGCCCCGGTGTCAGTTACTAAAAAAACGGGCAGCTTTAAGCTGGACAAAACAGTGGTATTGGTTTCTGCCGATGCCAAAAATGCAAAAACAGCAGATTTGCTGAATGCATTCATTGTGACTAAAGGCGGATTTGCGCTAAGGGAACTGAAAGCTGCCGGTACAGCTGATAAAGCGATCGTGATCACTTCTGAAGGTGCAGATCAGTTGCCTGCGGAAGGTTACAGGATCAGTATCACGGAAAAGAAGATGACCATAACCGGTAAGGAAGCGGGTCTTTTTTATGCGGTACAGTCTGTGATGCAGCTGCTGCCGGAAAAGCAGAACGGTCAGATCTTGGTTAATGCCGCTGAGATCAGCGATTACCCAAGGTTTAAGTACCGCGGGCTCCATCTGGATGTGGGCAGGCACATGTTCCCTGTTGCATTTATCAAAAAGTATATTGATATGATGTCTCAGTATAAGCTAAATAATTTCCACTGGCATTTAACTGAAGATCAGGGCTGGAGGATAGAAATCAAGAAGTATCCCAAGCTGACTGAGGTGGGCGGAAGCCGTAACGGAACGATCATTGGCCGTCACCCGGGTGTGGGAACTGACAATACAGTTTATAAGGGTTTTTATACCCAGAATGAAGTTAAGGATATCGTGGCTTATGCAACTGCAAGGTATATTAATGTAATTCCTGAGATAGAGATGCCGGGCCATGCTTCCGCTGCGATCGCCGCTTATCCTGAACTGAGCTGTTTTCCTGACAAGGATACTTTTGTTGACGCAAAAACTCCATGGTCGGGATCAAGAAAAGGAAAGCAGGTACAGCAGCAATGGGGGGTATTTGAGGATGTATTTGTACCCAATGATGCAACCTTTAAGTTTTTAGAGGATGTACTGGATGAGGTTATCGCACTTTTTCCGTCGAAATATATTCATATCGGTGGCGATGAAAGCCCGAAGGAATACTGGAAACAGAGTGAATTTTGCCAGAAGCTGATCAAACAACTTGGCCTGAAAGATGAACATGAACTTCAGAGTTATTTTATCCAGCGGGTTGAAAAATACATCAATGGCAAGGGCCGGTCTATCATTGGCTGGGATGAGATTCTGGAGGGCGGACTGGCGCCCAATGCAACTGTAATGTCCTGGAGAGGTACCGAAGGTGGAATAGCTGCTGCAAAGCAGGATCATGATGTGATCATGACGCCAGGCGGGCCTATCGGAATGTATTTTGATCACAAACAATCTAATTCTGTTGATGAACCGACAAACATTGGAGGGCTTGCGCCTTATTCTGTTGCTTATGCCTACGATCCGATGCCGAAAGAACTTACTGCTGATCAGCAAAAGCATGTTGTGGGTGTTCAGGCCAATTTGTGGACAGAGTATATCCAGACTCCTGCTAAGGTTGAATATAATGTGCTGCCAAGAATGTTCTCTTTGGCTGAGATCGCCTGGAGCCAGACGGATAGAAAGGACCTGAAGAATTTTTCTGAAGAGCGCTTACCTTTACATTTGGCAAGGCTGGATAAATCTGGCAGCAATTACTGGGTGCCAACACCGCTGGGACAAACGGATAAGGTAATGAAAGGTGAAAATTTCAATATTGAATTGAAAGTTCCATTGCCTGGTGCAAAGATTTATTATACCTTAGACCTGACGCGTCCGTCTGAAAATGGTACATTGTATACAAATCCGATAAAGGTGAATGTTCCTGAAGGTCAGAAAAGAGTGCTGAAGACCATTGTGATCGCTCCATCAGGAAAGCGAAGCGTGGTAACGGAAACGGTGCTAAATAATGGCGCTCCGGATGTAAAAGCAAAGTAGTTCATCTATATTAAATAAATAGAAATGAAATTGATAAAATATTTTTCAAAGCAGCCCTATTTTATTGCAGGGCTGCTTTTATTTGCTTCCTGCGGTGATGAAAATGCCGCAAAGGTGGCGGTGAAACAGGATGATGCGGCCTTGAAGAAAAAGGCAGGCGAGTTCCCGTTTTATAAAAATATTGAGATCAGACCAGGAATTAATTTTGAGGTGGTAAGCTGGGGCAGGGGTGCGGATACTGTTGGCGGCTACCTGATCCTGTTGTCGGATACGCTAAAAAACAACTACAGGTCCCTCTCAAACGAAAGGGAAGGGATCATAACTGACGCCTGGAACATGGATCTCGATAATGACGGAGATCCTGAGATCTATATAGAGATGCTGACTAAGAAGAATATTTCAGATCTGAACGTTTTTGAATATTCTGGTGGTGGTTTTAACAAAATCACTTTTCCGGGACTGAGCAGCAGTTTGAAAAAGAACTATGCCGGAAATGATAAGTACACGATCAAAAATGGCGATCTTTTCAGAAGCTTTCCACTGGTAAATCCAAAAGACAGTACGGAAAAAGCCGGTTCGCTAAAAATGGTTCAGTACAGGCTTAGCGGAAATACCTTTTCGACAAGAGAGGTAACAGATGTAGTAAAGGAATAACACTAGATCAGCCTGTTTTGTCTTGCAATATTGATGGCTTCAGATTTTGAGTTGACATTGAGCTTGATGTAGATGTTCTTGACGTGTGTCTTAACAGTTTCTATTTCGATGAATAGTTCATTGGCGATCTGACAGCGGTCTTTTCCTTTTGCGATCAGTTCCAGTATTTGTGTTTCCCTTTTGGTGAGCGGAGAATCCTGATTTCTTTGCAGTGAGGTGATGACTGTTTTGGCTACATCAGGACTCATGGGACCACCGCCCTGCATCACTTCCCTGATGGCTTCGATGATTCTGGCTGATGGCGTATTTTTTGTGAAATATCCTGAAGCTCCATTGGCCAGTGCATCTAAGATGATCTTTTCAGTTTCATACACGGTAAGCATAATGATGTACGTATGGGGCAGCAACTTTTTTAATGCAGGAAGGGCGTCAACCCCGCTGGTGCCCGGAAGCTGGATATCCAGGATGATCACATCGGGGTTGTCTTTAGCAATCTTATGTCTGGCAGCATCGAACGAAGGGTAAGCATTTACAACCTTATACGCTGAAGTATGGTTAATCAGATAAGTGTATCCTTCTCTGATGGTTTCATCGTCTTCAATGATCACAATTCTTGTTATGGTCTGCTTGTCCATTTTTAAAATCTTTTAGGGTTGAAATAGTTTATGACCAGGCGTACCTTTGTTCCTGTGAAATCTGATGCTATGTTGAAGCCTGCCCTGATTCTTTTAGCCCTTACATACATATTGTTCATTCCGTGACCATTTTTAGCTGATTCTACATCAAAGCCAGATCCATCATCCTGCAAGGTGATGATGAGCATATTGTTGCTGATATGTGCCTGAAATTTTACCTGTTTTGCATTTGAATGCTTCAGTATGTTGTTTATCGATTCTTTAAAGATCATCAGGATATTGCGGCTCATGTCCAGTGATAATTTAGAGTCTTTACTGACCAGTATGGCCGAGCTGAAACTGACTGTGGTATCGTTGAACATTTCAGTGCCGAATTCGCTGATGTGATTCAGCAACTGGATCAGCGTGTCGTTTTTCGGGTTAAGGGACCATAGAATATCCTTTGTTCCCGAGTATAGTTCGTCTACATTTTTGCTGATCTTATGAAGTATATTTCTTTTTTCTTCATCTTCTTTATCGATCATGCTGCTCAGTACCTCGGATAGTACGGTGATCCGTGTTAGCTTATTACCCAGATCATCATGGAAATCTTCTGCTGTTTGTTTCCTGATCTTAAACTGCTCTTCAAGTTTGATCTTTAACCTGAATTTCCGTTTGCGTTCATTGAGTGTAAGGATGATGTATACCGCAAGCATGATGAACAGGATCACAAACAACACCGCAAAAAATCTGAATATGGTTGTCTGATAGTATGGCGGCAAAATCTCAAAGGAAAAGGCAGCGGTATTGGCAGAGGTGAGCCCGGCTTTGGTAACAGCCCTCACCTGGAAGGTATAACTGCCGGCAGGAATCGCTGTAAAATTCATTGAAGAGTTGCCGACAGGCTGGCTGTATTTGTTGTCCAGGCCTATCAGTCGGTATTGATATAGCAGGTCGTTGGGATTGGAGAGGTGTATACCTGTATAATTGATGTTGATGTGGTTATGACTGTAGGGCAGGAATATCTGGGAAGTGTCAGTATGTTTAATCTTCTGATAGGAAGAGGAAATGTTTACACCACTGATGAATACGTATGGTTTAACCTTTTTTTCAGTAGGAGGACTAATCCCAAAAACCAATACACCTTTTGTTGTTCCGATCCATACATTATTGTCATTTTGAAGGATAGCGTTCTGATTACATTCGACCAGTGGGTTATCCTCGCTGTTTGTCTTTAGTACACTGTAATCTGATGCATTTAGTCTGCTGATGCCTTTGCCTGTCCCTACCCATATGGTACCTTTTGTATCCTTTAGTAAACTGTAAATGTGATCTGCACCAAGACCGGATCTGCTGTTGATGCTTCTTGTTTTTCCCGTTTTTTGGTTCCAGATGATCAGGCCATAATCGGTAGTGCCAAAAAGGACATTGTCTTTGTCTTTGAGCATGCACAGTATGCCTGAACCATTAAGCGCTTTGATATCCAGGATTTTGTTCTTCTTTTTATTGACGATCAGCAGCGCACCTTCGGGAGTGCCGGATATTAAGGAATCTCTTCCTATCTTGAGCAGGCTCCCGCCGAAATTTTTGGTGATTTGTGTTGTCTTCCGGGTGAGCGGATCATATAAAAAGCAGCCGTTGTCGGTAGAAAGCCAGATATTACCAAAGAAATCTTCAGTTATCGCATTGTATGCAAGATGATCTCCTGGCTGGTCGATTCTTTTGATCTGATTTCCTGTGGCCAGCCACAAACCACCTCCGGGTGTTCCGATCCAGGTGTTTTTTCTGCTGTCGCTGTATAGAAAGTTTACGGTTTGAGATGCTTCGTGCCTGGATGGGATATTAACTTTTGTGATCTTTTGATGCTGACTGTATTCGTATAAGCCGCCGTAAGTACCCAACCACAGCGTGCCCGGTTTTGGTCCTTTAGCGACTGCCATGACTATCCGGTTCTCAATTCCCTGCGTTTCATCGAAGGTTACGTAACTGTTGTTGGTATATCTGAATAATCCGGAGCCATCAGTGCCCAGCCAGATGTTGTTCTCAGCATCTTTAAATATATGGTTTACAATATTGTCTGTAAATCCGTTTTTTGAACTGAAGTGAATAACCCGTGTGGGGCTAATTTGATATGCCCCTTTGTTTGTGCCAATCCATACTGCGCCTTTGTTATCTTGTGCTATGCTCCGGCATTTGGTCGTGATCTCGGGATAGGGACTGCTGAGTTTGCCATTGTGCAAAATGAAGATGCCCTGAAAGGTAAGCAGCCACACCTTGTCTTTATAGAACTGATCTGCGAGTATATCGGTAATGAGCAGGTCTTTTATATTTTCGGCCGCGCTGAAGTTTTTCCATTTGCCATTCACCAGATGATACAAACCTTTTCCCTTTATAGCTGTCCAGATTTTTCCATTTGCATCACTTTCAAGTGCGGTGACGCGCTCCAATGAATCTCCACTGATGATGAGCCGGTGTTCCCGGCTGTCACTCACCTCATACAGGCTGCCGTGCTTTAGTGTAAACGGCTTTCCTTTTTTGTCCATCGCTATTTTACTGATCCAGGTGTTATCATCAGGAAAATGGAAAAAGACCCGGCCGTCGTATTTTGACAGCCCTTTTGATGAGCCAACGTACACGTTGCTTTTTCCGTTTGTGGCAATCGCAAGTGTGAAATTATTGCTGAGTCCGTTGATCTTCGTAAAGTTTGTGAATTGTTTGCCGTTGAAACAACTGACACCGCCAAGGGTGGTCATCCAGAGCCTTCTTTTACTGTCCTGAGTGATGGTGGTAACCTGGGATTGGATCAATCCGTCTTCGAGGTCGTACTGTTCAAATTTATAGCGCTGGGCAAAGGTCCAGGCGTTAAAGAAAAAAAGAAGCGTAACAAGTAATGAAATTCTTTTGTGCAGCACTGTTTAAAAATACCGGGCCTATCCTATGGTAAATATATCTATCAATATACAGATTAAAAATCACCCGTTAGGGGGGATTTTTAATTACTGATAAAATATACCCCCTCAGGGGTGAAACGAAGGTATTTCTGGCGCGTTAAATTTGATTATGGACCAGCCTGCGAAATACAAGGTAATTGTAGATAAAAATAT
>DATFQH010000306.1:0-2807 GCA_035264385.1 Pedobacter sp. | reverse complement strand
ATCCGCATAACCCGATAACGCAGCAATGGTTTTCAGCTGTGTACTGGTATACCTGCCCGACACTGTGGCCTGGACAAAACTTTCCTTATAAGCCGGCTCCACTTCCGGTTCGTGATCCTTATCCTTGTTTTTACTACATCCCGCCAGCAAGCCAAGTGCCAGCAGCCAAATATTTATCCGCCTTAATTTCATGAAGGCAAAATACAACTTTAGCCCGATGAAATTTATACCTGATCACCTATATTTGTTCAAACTGAAAAGTATGAACCGAATAGACCGCCTTTTTGGAATCCTGATTCTGCTGCAAGGCAAGAAATACGTAACGGCAGATAAAATTGCCGATCAGTTTGAGATTAGTGTACGAACCGTATACCGGGACATCAAAGCTTTAGGCGAACAAGGCATTCCCATCAGCTTTGAGCAACCCAAAGGCTATTTTATCGTACAAGGCTATTTTCTGCCCCCCGTTTCCTTCACCTCCGAAGAAGCCAACGCCATGCTGATCATGGAGCGGCTGGTCTCCCGCTTTGCCGATAAATCGATTCTGACAAATTACACCACGGCCCTTAACAAGGTCAAAGCTGTGCTGAAGCACAATCAAAAAGAAAAGCTGGAGCTGCTCAGTGAAAGTATCAAATTTCAGCTGCACCATGAAACGCTCAACGGAGAATTTGACCACCTCGCCGAACTTCAGAATGCGATCTCAGGACAATGTATCATCGAGATCGACTATCAGAATTACGAGAATCAAAACAGTAAACGGGAGGTTGAAGCCATTGGCCTGATCTTTTATGCCTTCAACTGGCATCTTATCGCATGGTGCCATCTCCGAAACGAATACCGCGACTTCAGGGTCTCGAGGATAGTAGAAGTCAGAAGCCTGGATATACCTTTCCGCAAAAAAGACCACATGCCCGTTAACGAATACATGAAGCTGCTGCCGGTAAATTACTGATCAGCCACACAGATCTACCGCTCATTCTGCGCTATCCCGCTTAATTTCAGCTCTATTTCATCGATCGGAAACACATACTTCTTATCACCCGGAGGCAATATATAAGTTTTGCCGTTCAGCTCACGCTTCAGGGTAACTTTAAACCGGTCATCGCGGTTCAACCTCCGCAGATCACTCCATCGAATACCTCTAAATACCAGTTCCTTCCGCCGCTCGGCCAACACCAGTGCCAGCGCCTCAGCACCATTCTTAGCCTTCAGCGGCTTATAGCCCTCCTTAAACCTGGTCACCAATAAGGCGTTCAGAACATCCATAGCAGTCACCCCCTCACCCTTTCTGGCCAGGCATTCTGCCCGGATCAGATACAGTTCATCAATAGCCAGCCCGCCAAACAGAGTCCTGTCGCCCGAATAACTACCCTTATAACTGGCGCCCTTCGCATTTTCGTTAAAATACAAAGACTTCCTCAGGTCCTTGTCGGTATAGCTTGCATACAAAGCAGGCTCTACCAGCAATCTTGAAGCATTAAATATCCCATAGCTAAATGTATTGTGAAACAGCACCTCCTCATTGAACCTCGGAAAAGGAAAAGCACTTCCCGCCCTTAGTGATGAAAATTTCAGCAGGCCAGACTGGATCTGTAATGCAGAATCGGCATATAAAGCCGCCTGTCTATAATCCTCCATTACCAGGTATATTCTGGCAAGCAAGCCAAAAGCCGCTTGTTTGGAGGGCCTGGTTTTATAGCCGGGCTTTGTACCGAGCAAATTCGCAGACAACCTGGTATCGGCTATGATCCGCTCATAGGTTTGCTCAAGCGTAGAACGTCCTACCTTCAGCTCTACATCATACTCCAAGCGTAAAGGCAATCCCGGCATAGACGCCGCAGTAGCCGGCACATATGCATTGCAATATTCCTGCGCCATGCTAAAGAAATCAAATGACCTGAAGAAAAGCGCACTGCCTTTCACCTGGTTCCATTCCTCCTGCTGCGTGATATCAGGTCGGATCTTTTCGATTCCGTCCAATACAATATTAGCGCTCAGCACCCGTTTGTACCCACTCTCCCAGTCTGAACTCTTTTCACCATTATAAAACTCCGCTGTTTCGCCCCATATATAAGCCATGCGCTCCTGGTTGGCATACAGTGCCTGCCAGGAACTATATAATACATAAAAATCGCCCGCAGCGATCTCACCCAGGCCACAGGACTGAAAAAAATTAAAGATCTGTGATGTATTGTCCAGCAGCGCCTGGTAATCTCCAATACTTTTAGGAACAACCAGCCGCTTATCCGGCTGTTCATCCAGCCAGCCCTTACGGCAGGACACGATCCCCGGTAGCAGAAATACCATGCAGCACAACAACAAAAACCTACTTATTCTTTTTGCCATAGTCTGATTTAAAAATTTGTTCTCAATCCAAGTGAAAAGCTGCGGGGTAACGGCCCTATAAATTCTTCTGCCCTTCCGGATACCACATCCGGGTCCAGTCCGATATTATTTGCTTTCCAAATGATCCCGATATTGTTGGCATACAAGTAAAGCTGCACATGCTTTACCGGTATCTTCTTCCAGTTCAGCATGTCCAGGTCGTAGCTCAGGCTAATGTCCTGCAGCCTGATGTGGTCTCCGCTGGCGATATTATCAACTGAGCCGTTGTAAAACCTGTCCCTGAAATTATTTTCACCATATTCCAGCATAGATGGAACTGTAGTATGCTGCTCATCCCCGGGCTTTTGCCATCGCCGGGAGAACTCCGTATTAACTCCAGAGCTGAGTTTTGTATTGTACATATCGTAATAAGACAAGGTGCTTTTTCTGATATAATAACCCAGCTTGTAATTTAAGGT
>DATFQH010000305.1:0-5209 GCA_035264385.1 Pedobacter sp. | reverse complement strand
CTGCTAATCAGGCGGAATGTGAATCTTTGATAGAACATTACAGATCAAATTTTTCAATACGCCTGTACAATGCTGCCCGGGTTAATCCCAGGTCTGCTGCTGCCCTCGAGATGTTTCCCTTATGTTTGTCTATCGCTTTCTGAACCATGCGTTTTTCCATTTCTTCCAGAGGAATATCGGTCTGGACGGTTATGTTGCTGCCAAATTTCTGTGGTGTTAACTGGAGGTCTGCTGTACTGATCTCGTGCCCGTCGGCCATGATGACAGCGCGTTCAATCACATGCTGAAGCTCGCGTACGTTGCCCGGCCAGTGATATTTTAACAGGGTTTCTTCGGCCTTAGCATCCAGTTTCAGCAGGCCTTTGTGATACTTATTTCCGAAACTGCTTAGGAAGTGCCCGGCAAGGAGCAGGATGTCGTCTCCGCGTCTGGCCAGGGATGGAAGCTCCAGCTCTACTGTGTTTATTCTGAAAAGGAGATCCTGGCGGAAGGTTCCTTTAGCTACCATCTCATTTAAGGGCATATTGGTAGCGGTGATCAGACGTACATTGATTTTTCTATCCTTACTTTCTCCCAGTCGGGTAACCGTACGGTTTTGAAGTACGCTTAATAGCTTGGCCTGGAGCGGCAGAGATAAGTTGCCGATCTCATCGAGAAATATAGTACCGCCTTCTGCCATTTCAAACCTTCCCGGCTTGTCGTCTTTGGCATCTGTAAATGCTCCTTTTGCATAGCCAAACAACTCACTTTCAAAAAGATTTTCATTGAGTGAACCCAGATCTACGTGCATAAAGATCTGATTCCTTCTATTGGAAAGCTGATGCAGTTCGTAGGCGAACACTTGTTTGCCTGTACCATTTTCGCCAAGAATGAGCACATTTGCGTCTGTCGGTGCAACCTTCACCAAAGTATGCTGCAGGTGTTTGATCGGTTCTGAATGACCAACGATATTTTCAAACTGCCTGTTGATGTCTTTTTGCAAAGAGGAGTGGATTTTTTCCAGTTTCTTTACCTTTTTATTAGACTGCCTGAGGCGTGAAGCTGCTGATAAGGTGGCAAACAGTTTTTCATTTTCCCATGGTTTGAGGATGAAATCGGTAGCGCCTTTCTTTATAGCCTGTACGGCCAGCTCTACATTACCATATGCAGTCATTAAGATCACTACATAGTCTTTGTCGATGGAAAGAATATGTTCGAGCCAATACAATCCTTCCCTGCCGTCACTTGCGCCCTTCTGGTAGTTCATGTCTAACAAGATGATGTCCACCTCGTTTCGGCTGAGCAATACATTGATCTCTTTAGGCGACTTGCAGGTCACTACCTGGCTGAAGTGCTGCTTCAAAAATAAACGCGCACTGAGCAGGATGTCATCATCATCATCAATTACTAAAACAGTTGCATCTATCATGGCTTGCAGGTTTGAATAAATCAAAAATAATAAAAGTGTTCGATGATGTACAGCAAGTGTCCGTTTATGAACGGTTTTGGTTAAGGATTTAAATTAACTTATTGATTTACAATTAAATAAACTAAGTGTTGTTGATTGGCATAGGCTTGGCATACTAGCAGATGTCAAAGGACAATTTTAAGATGGATAAAATAATTAAGAAAAAGAGATTCACTAGAAAGACCATCCTGATGATTACAGGCTGCGTATTTTTCATTGGTCTTGTTGCGTACGGCTATAGTTTATCGCTAAATAAAGTATACAAGGCAGATGCAGACAAGATCACGATAAATAAGGTGAGTTACGGAGATTTTGAAGATGTGGTTTTATTAAATGCAAGTGTGGTTCCGCTTACATCAGTGATTGTGAGTTCACCTGAAGGTGGTACGGTAGCAGAGATCTTTACTGAAAATGGTGCGAGTGTAGTTAAAGGCACACCTCTGCTTAGAATTGCTAATCCTAATGCGTTGTCTGGCTACACCTCCAGTGAAACCAGCATAACAGAGCAGATTAACCAGCTGAGAAAGCTGCGTCTGGATCTGGAGCAAAACCAGCGTGTAATGAGTCAGGATATGATGGAAATTGAGAATAGTCTTCGTACGGCTACACGTAAGTTTAAGATAGATAGTACATTGTATGCTAAAAAAGTGATAACCCTGCAGGAGTTTAATATTTCAAGCCAGGATTATGAATATTTTCAGGGCCGTAAAAAAATACTCAGAGAGGCCGTGAAGCAAGAGAATCAAAGCCGGGTAATGCAGCTTCAGCAGATAGATTTTTCTATAAGCAGGATGAATGAAAGTCTGGAAACGATACGGCAAAATATTGAAAATATGACCATAAAGGCACCGGTGGCGGGAAGGTTATCTTCCTATGATCCTGTAATCGGCAAATCTTACGGTGTAAATGAAATGCTCGGAAAGATAGATGTACTGCAAGGTTATAAACTGCAGGCAGGGGTAGATGAATATTATGTGAACAGGGTGAAAGAAGGTCAGTCGGCAAATTGTGAGTTTAACGGCAAGACCTACAGACTGCTTGTTAAAAAGGTAATTCCTGAAGTAACTGCCGGACAGTTTCAGGTTGAGCTCATTTTTGAAGGCAAATCTCCGGACGATTTAAGAAGGGGCTTGTCATTACAAGTGAAACTGACACTATCGGACAACAGTAAATCATTGCTCTTAGCCCAGGGACAGTTTTTTCAGAGTACAGGTGGCTCATGGGCCTTTGTTGTAAAGGATGGAAAAGCCACCAAACGCAATATTAAAATAGGACGTAAGAATTATCTTTATTACGAGGTGTTAGAAGGATTGCAAAAAAATGAGGAGGTAATCACTTCTTCTTATGACCAGTACAATCAATATGATATTATAGAAATAGATAAATAATAAGAACCATGATAAGAATCGAAAATCTGGAAAAAGTTTATAAAACTGAAGAAATTGAAACTACTGCCTTGAACGGCATCAACATGCATGTTAAACAAGGGGAATTTGTATCGATCATGGGGCCTTCGGGCTGCGGTAAATCGACCCTGCTGAATGTGATGGGATTGCTGGATAAACCTGAAAGCGGAAGCTATAAATTTCTCGAAACGGAGCTCCTGAAGTTGAATGACAGGGAACGCTCCAACTTCAGAAAGCGCAACATGGGTTTTGTATTTCAGAATTTTAATCTGATCGATGAACTGACGGTATTTGAGAACATTGAGCTTCCGTTGATCTACAACAAAGTAGCCGCATCTGAAAGAAAACGATTGGTGAATGAGATCATTGAAAGAATGAACATCGTTAACCGGAGCGGGCATTTTCCGCAGCAACTTTCGGGCGGTCAGCAGCAGCGTGTTGCTGTTGCTAGGGCACTGGTAACCAAACCGAAACTGGTTCTGGCAGATGAGCCAACCGGAAACCTGGACAGCTCGCACGGTAATGAGGTAATGGAGTTGTTGTGCGAATTGAATGAAGCCGGAACGACCATCGTAATGGTTACCCACTCTTCTCATGATGCGAGTTTCTCCAACAGGATCATCAATCTGAAGGATGGGCATGTGATCTCTGAAAAAATAAATAAGGGCAGAACTGAAGAACTGATCTGATCACGACCTCATGTATAGAACTATGTTCAAACTCAATTTAAAAATTGCATTGCGCAATCTATGGAAGAACAAGGTGTCTTCCTTTATAAATGTGATTGGCCTTGCCATAGGGTTGGCTGCTTGTCTGATGCTATTGGTTTATGTGCTTTACGAATGGAACTTTGACAAGCAGCCAAAGAATTCTGAAAATACCTACGTTACCCTTACCAATATTATGGATGATGGCGGTAAAGTAGCGTTGACTTTTGATGGCACGACTACAGCGCTTGGCCCGTTAATTAAACAGGGAATTCCTGAAATTAAATACCTATGCCGGGTAAATTATGGCGGTAACAGCCTGATTGCAAATAAAAGCGACAGCTTTAAGCTGAAGTCTAAATTTGCTGAACCTGATATTTTAAAAATATTTGATTACAAGTTTGTTTACGGTGACCCAAAAACAGCACTCATTCAACCAAAATCGGTTATTGTTACTGAAAGTACAGCCAGAATTCTGTTTGGATCGACAGATGTTTTAAACAAAACGGTAAGATATGAAGATAAGGAAGACCTGAGTATCACAGGGGTAATTAAAGACCTGCCGGATAATAGTTCTAACAGGTTCGATTTTTTAATGCCCTGGTCGTTGTATGAAATGCTTGATCCTACGGTCAGAACATTGAACTGGGACAATTATAGCCTTGTTACCCTGGTATCGCTGGACCCGGCTGCAAATGCAGACGTTGTCAACAGAAAATTAGAAGCACTTATCAAAAAGAACAGGAATATAACTGGTAAACAACCCTATTTCTTTTTCCCTTTGAGTAAAATGCATTTGTATGGAAAGTTTGAGGAAGGGAAAAGTGTCGGTGGTGCTATAGAGCAGATCTGGTTATTTATGGCGCTGGCTATAGGTATACTACTGATCGCCTGCGTCAATTTCATGAACATGGCTACTGCAAAATCAGAGAAACGCGCGAAGGAGGTAGGCATTAAAAAGACGATAGGCGCAACAAGAAATTCACTTATCGGCCAGTTTTTAATGGAATCCATTATACTGACCATCATTAGTGTAATTATTGCCATTGCACTGGTTGAAGCTTTTCTGCCATCTATGAATAATTTGCTGGGCCTGCAGATGAATATTGCGTATTTCAACGCTTATATCTGGCTCGGTGTGCTGGTTGTTATCCTATTTACTGGTGTTATAGCCGGTAGCTATCCGGCTTTCTATTTGTCATCTTTCAGTCCAATCCAGACCTTAAAGAAAAAAGTAAATAAAGGCGGGTTCCTATCCATAAGCCTCAGACAGGTACTGATCGTTGGTCAGTTTTGCTTTACCGTTTTGCTGATCATCTCTACATTGGTCATTTACAAACAGATCCAGTTTGTAAAAAACAGGCCGCCCGGAGCTGATGTAAACGTGCTGGTAGAAATGAATCAGGATGGAAAGCTGTCTGAGAAATTTGAACTGTTGAAGACCGGCTTACTGAAATCGGGCGCTGTGAGCAGTATGTGCCAGTCGTCTGTAGGTTTAATACATCACGGCTCTAATTTTAACGGGCTGGAATGGCCCGGAATCACTCCATCGGAACGCAGCATTTTATTTAATCAGGTAGGTACTACTTATGATTTTATTAAGACCAACGGCATGAAATTAACTGTGGGAAGAGATTTCTCAAAAGAAT
>DATFQH010000304.1:0-10446 GCA_035264385.1 Pedobacter sp. | reverse complement strand
CCACTATATTCAAAGCCCATAACAGAAGTTGCCACAGAAATTCCACGCTGCTTTTCTATTTCCATGAAATCGGAAGTGTTGCTCTGATTGGCCTTATTGCGTTTCACTGCCCCTGCGGTATTGATGGCTCCGCCAAAGAGCAGGAACTTTTCTGTTAATGTAGTTTTACCTGCATCGGGGTGACTGATAATGGCAAATGTTTTTCGTTTTTCTATTTCCGGGTGAATCATAAAGAATTAAAGCCTGGTGCTTGATGAAAGGCTGCAAAGATAGGTATAAAATATAAAAGAAAAACCGGCTTGCATAGCCGGTTTTTCTTTTATCAATACAGGAATATCTTAGCCTCTGCCACCTCTGGATGATCTGGAAGAGCTTTCTCTTCCGCCACCTTGATTTCCACGGCCTTCAGATCCTCTGGATGTTTCGGTCTTTTGAGGCTGAGACCGCTGTTGTCGTTGAGGTTGCACGCTTCTTTCCTGGCGCTGAGGGGGAGCTTCCTGTCTCTGCGGCTGAGGCCTTGGTTGCTCCTGCCTTTCAACTCTGGCTGGTTGATCGGTTCTTGCCGGGGCCTGAACTCTTTCCGGAGCGGCAACTCTCGATGGCTGATCAACACCCTGAAGGCGTTCAGTACGTTCAGGAACGACCCTGTCTTCTGTGCGTCCCGGGCGTTCTGTAGTCTGGCGCCCCTGCTGGATCTCAGTGCTGCGGTCTCTTGTAACCCTTCCCTGATTATCCGGCCTGCTGGTTTCAGTTCTGCCATCTTCAGTTCTCCTGTTAATAACGCCATTTTCTCTTCCGGTTCTGTCACCGGCAGCCCTGTCTGGTCTTGCAGTAGCATAACCTTCACCTCTTACAGAAGTTCTTGGGGCAGCACTGGCGTTAGCATTGCCTCTTGCAGGTCTTGGATTGTATATTTCAACCCTGTTTCCGTTAATGCCGCTCCTGCCGGGTCTTGTTGTACGGTTTACGCTGTACACATTTACATCTCTGCCAGTATAGCGTCTGATTTCATCAGCTCTTGGTCCACTATAGTAAGTATTTCTATTCCTTACATAAGTGTTGTTGATAATGGTCGTGTTGTTGATGATCGTTATGTTTCTGCGGGAATAATAACGCGGGAAACTATCATAGTAGATGTTTCTGTGCGGAACGAAAACCCACCATAAGGATGGAATGTTAAAACTTACGTTGATATTCATTCCCGGCCCCATAGGCGCCCAGCCATAATATCCGCCGCCGCTTCTCCAGCTTACCCATGCAGGCCCCCATACGGTATCAGGAAGCCAAACCCACTGATTATAGCGGTTATATACCCATCTTCCATAGTGAAAAGGTGCCCACCCCCATTCATAGTTGGAGACCCAGGTATTTCCATATTCAGTCATTGCCCATCGGCCATTGGTGTAATAGGGCCTGAATTCGCCCTGATCTGCATCAGGTCTCCATACGTAGCCATATTGCGGATCCTGTATCCAGGTACCGTAAGGAGAAAGCTCGTCGTAAAAAGACTGAAGGGAAATGTCTTCATCTTGTGCCATAACCCGTTGTGTGGCTCCGGTTAACAGGAGCAGGAGCCCCAGTATAATAGCCGGCAATTTGATCATGTTTTTCATTGTGTGTGTTGTTTAATTTACCTAACGTTTTTTATATCAATTTGAGTTCCAAATTCACTCAAAGGTTTAATCTGTTTTTAAAATATTACATTACAATTATAGGATGTAACGCAATTTAATTAGCCTAAGTGTATCTATTACACATATATTATTTTATTTGGGTTGTGCCCCTGAAGCCATAAATGCCCCAGATTTTTATTATAAGATGCAATACCGGGCTTAATTCCATAATTATTTATAATTAAGGTCAGGTTACCAGGAAATTATTTTCTTCTTTTGTAAATAAATCAAGAACATGCAAACAGGCACCCTCTTTCTCATTCCCGTTCCACTAACCGAAAATGCGGCCGGCAAGTCATTTACTGCTTATCTGGACGATACCGTAAACGCAATCGATACTTATATAGTAGAGAACGAGAAAACAGCCAGAAAATTTTTAAAGGAAGCAGGAATAAAAATCCCGCAAAGTGAATTGCTTATCCATGATTATGGAAAACATAAGCGCGGTAACTCTCTTGTGCCTTTCTTTAAGGAACTGATGACCGGAAAAGATGTTGGTCTTATGAGTGAGGCCGGATGTCCGGGTGTGGCAGATCCCGGAGCCGAAATCGTTGCTGAAGCGCATAAACGCGGCATTAAGGTAGTACCCCTAGTAGGCCCGAGTTCCATTTTGCTGGCCTTAATGGCTTCCGGATTTAGCGGGCAAAGCTTTACTTTTCATGGCTATCTGCCCATCGACAAGGTTGAAAGAGCAAAGCGGATCAAGGAACTGGAACAGATTGCACAAAAGAACAGGCAAACACAAATGTTCATTGAAACGCCCTTTAGAAACAATCATCTTTTTGAAGATATCCTGAAGAACGCACAGCCGCAAACACTACTTTGCGTAGCCTGCAACATTACCGGAGAAGACGAATACATCAAAACACTTTCAATTGGCCAATGGAAACAGGAAAGAATAGATCTGCATAAGAAGCCAACCATGTTTTTATTGTACCGTACATTTTAGCGGTACATATTTTTGCTTTCAATAAAGCCCAATACATTATCAGGAACGAAAAACTGTACATTCTTTCCCTCTTTGATTGCTTTTCTGATGAAGGTGGAGGAAATGTCCATTTGAGGGGTTTCCGTGATCGTTACAGATGGATGACCAGTCCATTCACTTAGGTCTGTATCCGGTCGCGGATATACATAGATCTCATAATTTTTCAGGATGATCTCATAGTTTTTCCATTTTTTAAAGGAGGCGAGGTTATCTGCACCCATAATGAGCACAAATTGTCTGTCCGGATATTTTTCCTTCAGATAGGTAAGGGTATCAATAGTATATGATGGCTGTGGAAGTCCAAATTCGATATCACTGATCCTGATCTGACCTGAGGTTTCAGTTGCCAGCCTCGCCATTTCCAGGCGATCATACATATTGCCGAGACTGTTCCTGTTTTTTAATGGATTGTGCGGCGATACCACGAGCCATACTTCTTTCAGGCCCGTGAAGCCAGCCATATAATTGGCGATGACCAGATGTCCGGTGTGAATGGGATTAAATGAGCCGAAAAATAATCCTGTTTTCATACGTAATAAAAGCTATTGGCCTATAAAATCTCCTACCAGCTGTTCTGCCTCTGCACATGCAATATCCAGTTCATAGTTCTTTAAAATAACATCAAACTTATCAGCATAGTTCAGCTCCTTTTCGGCCTTTATAAAACGTTCCTGAAGTTTTTCTGCACTATCGGTTCCACGACCGCTCAATCTTTCCTTCAGGACCTTCAAAGAAGGTGGCTGAACAAAGATCGCGAGTGCATCATCCTCATATTTGCGTTTCAGACGGAGCCCGCCTTCCACATCAATGTCAAAGATTACATGCTTTCCCGAGTTCCAGATACGCTCTATTTCTGACCTTAGTGTGCCATAGAAAGTACTATTGTACACTTCTTCAAACTCTACAAACTCCTGGTGCGCCACTTTATGAAGAAAGGCCTCCTTTGAAATGAAGTAGTAATCTTTTTCATGCTGTTCATCTCCGCGGGCTTCACGGGTGGTCGCCGATATAGAGAAACTTAATGAGGGAAATTGCTTAAGCAGGTGTTTTACGATGGTCGTTTTACCTGCTCCGGAAGGTGCTGAAAATATAATGAGTTTACCTTGTTTCATTCGTATGCTGCTGTTTTAGTAGCCGGGGCTATAAAACATTTAATAGTTGTTCTTTAATCTTTTCTAACTCTTCTTTCATACCCACTACCAATTGCTGGATCTGTGCATCATTAGCCTTTGCGCCCATGGTATTGATCTCTCTGCCGATTTCCTGCGAAATAAAGCCTAATTTTTTACCGTTGGCATCCTTGCTTTTTAATGTCTCCACGAAATAATCACAATGGCTCCTCAGGCGGATTTTTTCTTCCGTAATGTCAAGCTTGTCTATATAATAAATAAGCTCCTGTTCGAGTCTGTTCTGGTCTACATTTACTTTTCCCACGTTGTCTTCCAGGAACTGGTTCAGCCTGCTTCTGATCTGTGGTATCCTTAGCGGTTCCAGAACCTCAACTTCTGAGAAAAACTGGAGAATATTTTTGATCCTCAGCTCCAGATCAAGTTTTAATACAGCACCTTCCGAATGACGAAAGTCATTAAAACTGTTCAGTGCTTTTGTAAAAGTGCCGTTTAAAATCTCCCAATCCTGTTCATTCACCTCTTCGTCACTATAGCTGATCACTTCAGGAAAATTCAGGGCTGCCTGCAGAAGATTGCTGGAGTTGGCTCCCAGATTACTGTTGATCTCTTCCAGTTGTCTATAGTATTTGCTTAATAATGCGGCATTGATGGTAGCGCCTTTCAGATTTTCTTCGCCGCGTTCGATATTAATAGATACGCTAACCTTTCCGCGTTCGATTTCCTTACTGCAGATATTACGCAGAAACAATTCCTTATCCGAAAAGGCCCGGGGCAGCTTTAAATTCAGCTCCAGAAACTTACTGTTTAAAGATTTTATCTCTACTGCAAACTTAATATTGTTATGATCTGTGGAGGCCAGGCCATAGCCTGTCATTGATTTTATCATGTGCAAAGATATAATTTATTGTATTGTTGGGCCTATTTAACTTTTTTTAACTTAGTTCATTGGTAAACAATAGTTAAGTTTACAAAATATTTATTACCGATGAAACCTTATTGTTTAAATATTGTAACCTGTCTGCTGATTTTCCTGGTCGCACCGGCGCAGAGCTTTGCTCAGCAAGGATTTGTCCTGAGCGGTGTGATCAAGGAAAAGGAAAGCGGGAACAGGATTGCTGAAGGGCAAATCATGAACCAGCGAACCGGCCTAACTGTATCAAGCAGCAGCCTTGGGCTTTTTCAGATCAGCGCGGCATTAGGAGATACGCTTCTAGTAATGAAAAGTGGATTTTCTGATTTTTCTGCTGCCGTTAATAGCTCAAAAACAGATATGATCATCCTGATGGACCGCGATCGGACGCTTAGACAGGTAGATATAGTGGGGCAGTCCAAAAAAAGCGAGCTCAATGATATTAGGCGGGAATATCGGAACAAAGGGTCTTTTCATCAGGGCAAGCCGCCATTTCTTTCTTTTCTTTTTACCCCGCTGACTGCCGTTTATGAACTTTTTGGGCGTACCCCAAAGAATGCACGCAGGTTTGGCCGTTATTATGAAACAGAGATGGAGCAGACGCTAATCGACGGTCTGTTTAATGAATCCCTTATCCAGGGCAATACTGAACTGAAAGGACCGGAGCTGGAGAAGTTTATGCTGGATTATCGACCGGAGTATGAGAAGGCAAAAAGCTGGACACAATATGATGCCATCAAATACATCAGGGATTCCAATAAAAAATATACTGATACGCTGACTAAGAAATAAGGGAATCAGATAGAAAGGATTTCGCAGGCCTTTTCAGCAGCAAGTTTCTCTGCATTCTTTTTATTGTAATCTCTCCCTATACCACAGCTTTCCCCATCTACAAGGGCCTGTATGGTGAAAAGTTTTGTGCTTTCACCTTCGCCGTTCTGCATCAGATCAAAAGAAATATCCTTGCCGTGGCGCTGGCACCATTCAATAAGCTTGCTCTTAAAGTTGGTTTCCGTTTGCTCCAGAGTGTGGATATCTATGTAAGGTTTTACAATTCTTTTCAGCAGAAAATCTTTGGTAAAATTGTAGCCCTTATCCAGATAGATTGCACCGATCAGTGCTTCAAAGGCATCCCCCAACATGGAATGGTGCTTAGTCTGTACGTTTACAGTTTTCTGATCAAATACGATCAGCTGATCGAAGCCCATTTTCCTGGCCAACTGGTTTAAGTTCGCCCTGTTCACGATCTTAGACCGCATTTCAGTAAGAAAACCCTCCTCCTTGTAGGGATAGCTTTTGAACAGAAGCTCCGCTATTACCGAACCCAGAATTGCATCTCCAAGAAATTCCAGCCGTTCATTACTGCTTCTGCTTCCATTTTTCAGAATCTTTGCAACAGATCTGTGCCTGAACGCCATTTTATACAAAACAGTATTTCCCGGTACAAAACCTAAAATGTTGTTCAACTTTTTAATGAAGTCCTTATCGGATGACAGATAAAGTTTGTATAGGTCAAGTAATGGCATTCATCGAATTTATTCTTCGTATTTCTTGAATATCACAGATGCATTGTGACCGCCAAAACCAAAGGTGTTGCTTTGCGCTGCTCGGATAGTTCTTTTTTGAGCCTTATTGAATGTAAAATTCAATCTAGGATCAAAATCAGGGTCGTCAGTAAAGTGATTAATAGTTGGCGGGACAATGTCGTTTTTGACTGCCAGGATAGCGGCAATTGCTTCAATAGCACCTGCAGCACCGAGTAGATGCCCCGTCATAGATTTTGTAGAACTGATGTTCAGCTTGTAGGCGTCTTCTCCAAACATATCTACGATGGCTCTGCTTTCAGAGATATCGCCCAGTGGCGTAGAAGTGCCGTGAACATTGATGTAGTCGATGTCCGAAGTCTTCATACCGGCATCATTCAGTGCATTTGTCATTACCATTCGGGCACCCAGTCCCTGTGGATGCGGGGCCGTAATGTGATTGGCATCTGCACTCATCCCACCGCCTACAAGTTCGGCATAGATCTTGGCACCTCTTTTTTTGGCATGTTCCAGTTCTTCTAGAATGATTGTGCCGGCACCTTCGCCAGCCACAAAGCCATCGCGGTCTTTGTCAAACGGCCTTGAAGCAGTTGTAGGGTCATCATTTCTGGTAGAAAGGGCATGCATTGCATTAAAACCGCCAATTCCTGCTTCATTGATAATAGCTTCCGAACCACCGCTGATAATGACGTCACACATATTCAGCCGAATATAGTTATACGCATCGATCATGGCATTGGTAGAAGAAGCACATGCAGAAACGGTGGCAAAATTGGGTCCCCGAAGGCCATATTTTATGGAAATATGACCGGGAACAATGTCAATGATTACTTTTGGGATGAAGAAGGGGTTTATGCGAGGAGTACCATCGCCCAGAAAAAAGGCCTTCATTTCGTCCTGAAAGGTTTTAAAACCGCCAATACCCGAGCCCCAGATTACGCCTATACGGTTGGTATCCAGTTGACTGAAGTCAAAATTACCATCCTTTACGGCTTCGTCAGTGGAGACTAAGGCATATTGAACAAATGGATCCAGCTTGCGCGCTTCTTTTCTGTCCAGAAAATCTTCAGGATTGAAATTCTTAAGCTCACATGCAAATTTAGTCTTGAACTTTGATGTGTCAAAACCTGTAATAGGGCCGGCGCCGCTCACACCATTCAACAGACCATCCCAAAACTCGGGGATAGTATTGCCGATTGGAGTGAGCGCACCCAACCCAGTCACTACTACTCTTTTTAATTCCATTTATACGGATTATACGGAAACCGTATTTTACTTAACGTTTTTCTCTAAGTAAGCAATTGCTTGACCAACTGTACCAATGGTCTCAGCCTGATCATCAGGGATTGCTACATTGAACTCTTTTTCAAACTCCATAATAAGTTCTACTGTATCCAAAGAATCAGCACCCAAGTCGTTTGTGAAAGAAGCTTCCGGGGTAACTTCGCTTTCATCCACACCTAATTTTTCAACGATAATAGCCTTAACTCTTGAAGCAATATCAGACATAATGTTATAATTTAATGGTTAAATAATTCAGTGCAAAGAAAAATAAAATTCCGGCACTTTTCAAATGTTTTTATTTGTCTATCAATTTTAATGTTTTTATTTCGAACATTAAAGTAAAATTAGTTTTATAATTTCGTATTCAGGTTAACATACTTCGTTTTGAACAAAACTTACTTAAAGCTTTCATTGGATCTCGATTTTGTGCTTATCGCCATCACTGCATCGATGAAAGATTATATGCTATGCCATAAGATCAATACAAGCCTTAACTTCAACTTCGAAAAGGTTGAAGATCATGAGGTTTACTTCAATATTGACGACGATCCTTTGACCTTCTCAAAATATTATTTTTTCGTTGAACAAGGTGAAATTGAATATTATATCCTTAACAACAGAAACGCGGAAGGGTTTTTAATCCCCGAAATGAATAAGGTCGATTTTTTTATGATCATCCATCAATATATAGATAGTGAGGATCTAAATTTTATACTTACCGGATTGAATAAACAGACTGATATTCAGGTAGCTGCACAGATAAATCCGGCTAAATTAAAATCCAATCAGAATTTGATAATGTAATTTTTATATTGTAGGTGTATTAAATACACTATATTTGAATTTACTTTATCAGACAAATAACTTTAACAATCAGGTCAGGTCCGATTTTTTGGATAGAAAATCAGAGGCACTGATCAATAATAAACTTTAAGTAACCAAATGAAACCATTTCATTCTAGAACAAAAATTGTAGCCACATTAGGTCCTGCATCAGCTAAACCGGAAGTATTATACAGTATGTTTAACGCCGGATTAGACGTTTGCCGTTTAAATTTCTCTCACGGTTCACAGGCAGATCATCAGGAAGTGCTGGATACTATTCGCAATATCAATCAAAAGTACAATTACAATGTTGGTATCCTTGCCGATTTACAAGGGCCTAAGATCAGGATTGGTATGGTAAAAGATGGTGGTATCCATTTAGTGAATGGTGCGAAAACTATCATAACCACAAAAAAATGCGTGGGTGACGAAGAACGCATTTATATCACTTACGAAGCTTTCCCTAAAGACGTAAAACCTAACGAAATCATTCTTTTGGATGACGGTAAACTGCAAATGCGCGTTATCGAGACTAACCTTGAGGATGAAGTACTTTGTGAAATCGTTCACGGAGGGATACTAACATCAAGGAAAGGTGTAAACCTTCCGAATACTAAAGTTTCTATCCCATCCCTAACGCTTGAAGACAGGGATAACCTTGAATTCGTTCTGAAAAACGATGTGGAGTGGATCGGGTTATCTTTCGTACGTAATGCGGAAGACATTATCGAATTAAAAGACATAATCAAAGCCAGAGGAAAATCTGCAAGGGTAATTGCCAAAATTGAAAAGCCCGAGGCTATTGCCAATATTGATGAAATTATAGCTGTTTCCGACGGTATAATGGTTGCCCGTGGTGATCTGGGGGTTGAAATGCCAATGGAGGAAGTACCATTGCTTCAGAAGATGATCGTTCAGAAATGCCGTGCCGCATCAAAACCGGTAATTGTGGCTACTCAGATGCTGGAAAGTATGATCACTACCCCAAGACCAACACGTGCAGAGGTGAATGACGTAGCAAACTCGGTACTTGATGGTGCTGATGCAGTGATGCTGAGCGGCGAGACCTCAGTTGGAGAGTTTCCGCTGATCGTTATCGAGACCATGCAAAAGATTATTCAAAATATCGAACAAAATAACTATCCTTTTCACCCCGAAAAATTCCTTAAGCCTAAGGCTGAAAGCTTTTTAAGTGATGCAGTTTGTGACTCAGCCTGTACGCTTGCCAAACAAACAGGTGCAGTAGGAATTGTTTCCATGACCGTTAGTGGTTATACTGCTTTTGAAATCTCAAGTCACAGACCTAAGGCCCATACTTACATCTTTACAAGCAACAAATCGCTGTTGAATGCATTGAGTCTGATCTGGGGTGTACAGGGCTTTTATTATGACAGGTTTGAAAGCACAGATGAAACCATTCTGGATGTAAATGATTTGCTAAAAGCCGAGAAATTAATTAAGAAAGGTGATGTAATTATCAATACCGCTGCTGTCCCTATGGAAGCAAAAGGTAAGACCAATATGCTAAAAGTTAGCGTAATTGATTAATATTCCTTAACAGTCGAAAAATTTTCTACTTTTGCAATCCGCAAAAAGGAGAGGTGTCCGAGTGGTTGAAGGAGCACGCCTGGAAAGTGTGTATACCTCAAAAGGGTATCGAGGGTTCGAATCCCTCTCTCTCCGCAAAAGTATTAAAAAGAAAGGGACTCAATATTGAGTCCCTTTCTTTTTAATACTTTTTTACTGAGCATCTGAACAAGCTTCAGGGTATTATTTGATTCCGAATTCAGAATGTCAGGATGAAAGATATGGTACACAATGGCGGGGATACTTCAAAAGAGATCTTAAACAGCCCAGTAATGAAGCCACTTTCTGCGAGTCCGTTGCGATTTTGTTTTCCTGCTGTAATTAAAAGCAAAACGTTCAGACCCGTGGTCCATTTCAAATACGCTTCATTACTCAATTTTCATCTCCCAAACAGACATTTTAAAAGTGTTTCAGGTGGGTTTTATAAAAGTTGGCACATTTCTTTCTAAGTACTGCTATATCAATACATGATTCTGAAGGACAGATTCGTGACTATGAAAAACAA
>DATFQH010000303.1:0-7229 GCA_035264385.1 Pedobacter sp. | reverse complement strand
GGCCATCATACTGTTAAAAAATGCTAAACATCCGATATAGAGCTGCATCAATATTGTTGCTTAATAGCAGATCTTCTGTGTTTTTCATAAAATCTCTACATAATTAAACTAGCGTTAAAGCCACTCATATTGCAATAATTTTGGTATATTTGGTACCGGGTTTAAAATAAATATAGACTAATGAGTTTTTACGCAGAAAAGAGAAGGGAAGTGTTGCTTCACATTGAAGGTTACATGCTTGAGATGATGGATACCTACTTAAAACCGATTGACACCAATTGGCAGCCATCTGATTTTTTGCCTGATTCAACCAGTGACACATTTTATCAGGACATTAAGTTCTTACGTGAGAATGCCAAAGATCTTTCTTATGATCTTGTAGCAGTATTGATCGGCGATACCATAACAGAAGAGGCTTTGCCTACTTATGAATCGTGGTTGAGCATGGTAGACGGTATCTCGAGAAATGAGCAGGGTGGATGGATGAAGTGGGTGCGTCACTGGACTGCTGAGGAAAACAGACATGGTGATCTGCTGAATAAATATCTTTATTTGTCCGGCCGTGTGGACATGCGTCAGATGGAGATTTCTACACAGTACCTGATCGCAGACGGTTTTGATATTGGAACCGGTCATGATCCATATAGAAATTTTATATATACGAGTTTTCAGGAGCTTGCCACTAATATATCGCACAGGAGAGTAGCATCTTTAGCTAAAAAGGATGGAGATGCCTTACTTTCTAAGATGTGCGGTGTGATTGCTTCAGACGAGGCGCGTCATGCCAAGGCATATAAGGACTTCATGTCAAAGATCTTCGAAGTTGATCCGAATGAGGCGATGATTGCTTTTGAGGATATGATGCGGATGAAAATTGTCATGCCTGCTCACTTTCTGCGTGAGATGGGTATGAAGATAGGTCAAACTTTTGGCCATTTTACAGATGCAGCTCAGCGTCTGGGTGTATACACCGCAATTGACTACGTAGAAATCATGCAGCAGCTGATAGAAGAATGGAAACTTGAAAGTATGCGCGATCTTAACGAGGCTGGTGAGAAAGCCCGTGATTACATCATGGCCTTACCCAACCGTCTGCTGAGAGTTGCAGAAAGAATGAGTAATCCTACAATGGAATACAAGTTCAGCTGGATACACGCTTAACTATTACATGTTTCTTCTGTACTGACCTCCAACTTCATAGAGTGCTTTTGATATTTGCCCGAGCGAACAAACCTTACCTGCTTCCATGAGGGAGGCAAATATGTTCTCTCCGCTAATAGCGGCTTTCTGGAGGGCTTTTAATGATTCAGTACTGTCTGATGCGTTTCTCAATTGAAATTCTTCCAGCGTATTTATCTGATGTTGCTTTTCTTCCTCTGTAGCTCTGATTACCTCACCAGGAATTATTGTCGGTGAACCGTTTCTGTTCAGGAAAGTATTTACACCTATGATCGGATATTCGCCGGTATGTTTTAAGGTTTCATAATAAAGGCTTTCTTCCTGAATCTTTCCCCGCTGATACATGGTTTCCATTGCGCCTAAAACACCGCCCCTGTCATTAATTCTTTTGAATTCTTCCATGACCGCTTCTTCAACAAGATCTGTGAGATCCTGAATGATGAATGCGCCCTGAAGGGGGTTTTCATTTTTAGCGAGCCCCAATTCACGGTTTATGATCAGTTGTACGGCCATCGCCCTGCGTACTGATGCTTCAGTTGGAGTGGTGATTGCTTCGTCGTAGGCGTTGGTATGGAGTGAATTGCAGTTGTCGTAAATGGCATATAGCGCCTGCAGGGTAGTCCGGATGTCATTGAAGTCGATTTCCTGGGCATGAAGCGATCTTCCGGATGTCTGGATGTGATATTTTAGTTTTTGAGATCTGTCGTTGCCGTTGTATTTGTTTTTAATGGCTTTGGCCCATATGAGCCTGGCTACGCGTCCTATTACCGAGTATTCAGGATCTATGCCGTTGGAAAAGAAGAAAGAGAGGTTGGGTGCAAAGTCGTCTATGTGCATTCCTCTGCTGAGGTAATACTCTACAAATGTAAATCCGTTACTGAGTGTGAACGCCAGTTGAGATATGGGGTTAGCACCAGCCTCGGCGATATGGTAACCTGATATGGATACGGAATAAAAATTCTTTATATTTTCTTTGATGAAATGGTGCTGGATATCGCCCATCATCCTAAGGGCAAATTCGGTAGAGAAAATGCAGGTGTTTTGGGCCTGATCTTCTTTAAGTATATCTGCCTGAACGGTTCCCCTAACAGTACTGATGGCATGAGCTTTTATCTTACTATAGATTTCAGGCTGGAGTACCTGGTCACCGGTCGCACCCAGGAGCATTAGCCCAAGGCCGTTGTTTCCTTCTGGCAGTACGCCGTTATAACGCGGTCTTTTTATTCCTTTGGAGTGGTAGAGCTCCTCGATTTTAGCTTCTACTTCCTGTTGCATGTTATTTTGCAGAATGTATTTTTCGCATTGCTGATCTATAGCTGCATTCATGAAAAAGGAAAGCAGCATGGGTGCCGGTCCGTTGATGGTCATAGAGACCGATGTAGAGGTGGCGCAGAGGTCGAAGCCAGAATATAGTTTTTTGGCGTCATCAAGTGTAGCGATGCTGACACCTGAATTTCCTATTTTACCATAAATGTCCGGGCGTATATGGGGGTCTTCTCCATATAAGGTAACAGAGTCAAAGGCAGTGGAGAGCCGGTGTGCCGGCTGGCCGAGGGAAACGTAATGAAAGCGCTTATTTGTCCGCTCCGGCCCGCCTTCTCCTGCAAACATCCTGGTAGGATCTTCACCTTCTCTTTTCAGTGGAAAGACGCCTGCAGCATATGGAAATTCACCGGGAACGTTCTCCGTCAGCAGCCAGCGGAGAATATCTCCCCAGTCTTCAAACCTTGGTAAGGATACTTTAGGGATCTGCAGTTTCGACAGGGACTCGTAATATAAGGGAAGCCTGATCTCTTTATCACGGACTTTGTAAATAAAATGTTCCTGTTTGTATTTTAGTTTGGTTTCAGGCCAGTTGCGGAGCATTCTTTTACACTCCCCATCCAGCTGCTCTTCTAAATGCTGGTAAATGTCTTGCAGTGATGCAGTAAGATTAGTACCTGAATGCGAATCCTGCATAGATTTTTCCAGCCCGGAAATCTCAATGACACCATTTAACTGGTAGAGTTTTCGTGCTATGGTACTTTGCTTGTTTACCCAGTCGTTATAGGCCTGGCTGGATTCTGCGATTTCGGCAAGGTATCTTATCCGGTCAGGAGGAATGATGTAGATCTTTTCTGATGCTCCTGTTGTCATTTCCATACGGGCCTTGAAATCTACGCCTGTTTTGTCGCTGATCTTATCCATCAGGGCGGCGAACAGATCATTCATTCCCGGATCATTGAACTGAGAGGCCATGGTACCGAATACGGGAATGGTATTGTCCTTTGCATCAAAGAGATTGTGATTGCGTTTGTATTGTTTGCGCACATCTCTTAATGCGTCCAGTGCACCCCGCTTGTCGAACTTATTGATGGCTACCAGGTCGGCAAAGTCTAGCATGTCGATTTTTTCAAGTTGTGTAGCAGCACCGAATTCGGGCGTCATCACATATAGAGAAACATCGCAATGCTCGGTTATTTCTGTGTCTGATTGCCCAATGCCCGAGGTTTCGACAATTATAAGGTCGTAACCGGCTGCCTTACAAATGTCAATGCTCTCCTGAACATTTCTTGACAGCGCCAGATTGGCCTGCCGTGTGGCGAGCGAACGCATATAGATCCTTGGGTTATTGATGGCATTCATGCGGATTCTGTCGCCAAGGAGGGCACCGCCTGTTTTGCGTTTAGAAGGATCAACTGATATGATCGCGAGTGTTTTGTCGGCTACTTCCATCAGGAATCGCCTCACCAGCTCATCGACCAGAGAAGACTTTCCTGATCCGCCTGTTCCTGTTATGCCGAGTACAGGTGCATTGTTTGCTTTTGTAAGGTTTCTGAGTGCAGTGACAAATTCCTCTGCTGCTTCAGGATCATTCTCGGCAATGGTTATTGCGGATGCGATATCTTTAATGTTTTTTTCCGGTATAGTTTCCAGATTCACACCTGATGAGGTTACTGTGGTGAAATCGGCTTGCCTTAGCATGTCGTTGATCATTCCCTGCAACCCCATTTTCCGGCCATCGTCCGGAGAATAGATGCGGGTGATGCCATATTGTTGTAGTTCTATAATTTCAGTGGGCAGGATCACTCCGCCGCCACCACCAAATATCTTAATATGTGGCGCTCCGCGTTCCCTCAGCAGATCGTACATGTACTTGAAATACTCGATATGCCCGCCCTGATAAGAGGTCATAGCGATGCCCTGCACATCTTCCTGTATGGCGCAGTTCACTACTTCGTCTACTGAACGGTTGTGTCCGAGATGAATAACCTCTGCTCCTGATGATTGCAGGATTCTGCGCATGATGTTAATGGTAGCATCATGACCGTCAAATAATGCAGCAGCAGTAACAAAACGTATTTTATGTTGTGGCTTATAAACTTCAATCGATTCCATGCTCAGATTTCTAATTGGTAAGGCAAAGTTATATAAAAGCCAGCCGTGAACATGAAAACAAGATCTTAAATAAATGAGATGATCAAATACAAAAGGCCATTCCGGTTTATGTTCCAGAATGGCCTTTCGTTATGCTTTTAATAACTATTTACTGATGTGTAAGTTCCGTAATGGGTTCGCCCACACATCCGCTGGGCATTTGAATGTGGAGCATTGCGGCAAGTGTTGCTGCAATATCCGTCATATAATGTGTTTTATTGGTCTTTCCCGGCTTTACATTCCAGCCCATGAACACGCATGGAATGTGAGCATCATAGGGATACCAGGCCCCGTGAGTGGTGCCGGTACTTCCCCCTCCAAAATATCCTGACTTCAGGATGTAATAAATGTCGCCGCTCCGGCGTGCATTGTATCCATAGGTTACAGCGCTTTTGATAGCTGGTGGCAGAGTAGCAATACTTAGCTTGCTCAGGTCAACCGCATCTGCAACGCCATCCTGTAATTTGAGGGTTGCTAAAGCCAGAGATTTAATGGCTTCGAAATCGGCCTTGGCATCTTTAATTGCCTTATGGTCGAAATAAAACTGGCTGTTCGTTGAGGCGATGATCGCCTTTTTAACATTGAATTGCTCAGCAATGGTCGCATTCAGGCTCTTGATCACCTGTGAATCGCTGAATAGACCGCCCGGCATTTTGTGCTCTTTCATAAAGCCTGGTACATGGGCTACGCCGTGGTCTGCCGAGATAAAGAATAAATAATTCCCCTTTCCGATTTTTGCATCCAGATAGTTGAAGAACTCCTCCAGATCTTTATCAAGCCTCAGATAGGTGTCTTCGGCTTCGATGGAGTTGGCACCATACTGATGACCAACATAATCTGTTGCAGAGCAGCTTACTGCCAGAAAATCAGTTGTATTCCGCTGGCCAAGGCTTTCTGCCTGGATTGCCAGCTTTGCCAGATCGAGCGTCATGGTATTACCGTATGGCAGACTTTTGATCATGTCAAAATTCTTATCAATGTAGAGTTTTGTTGGGTGCGGAAAGGTAGGCGTCTGTTCACCCCTCGACTTTCCTTCGTAGGGCTTGTTGTCTGCGGTACTTTGTGTATACGTATCTATCGGATACAATGTATTCCAGTTCTTTTCAAAAAACTTATTAGCCGATTTCAGGTTGTTATAGTCCTGAACCCATGCCGGAAGCTCGGTCATATAGTGTGTACTGGTGATCCAGTCGCCAGTCTGCCCGTCGTACCAGTAGGCAGCATTGGCCGAATGCCCGGCAGGCAGGATAGAGCCGCGGTCTTTGAGTGAGATACCGATTACCTTGCTTTTAAAATTGGTAGCCAGTCTCAGTTCATCTGTAATGGTGGTAACCAGCATGTTTTTAGGAGACATGATTCCCGCCCTTGTATTACTTCCCACCGTTTTAACGGTAGTGTCTTCAGCACAATAAACATTGCGCTTCAGTTCAGGATCGTACCAGTCGTTGCCGATTATTCCATTTATGGCCGGTGTCGAACCTGTATAAATGCTGGAGTGTCCGCAGGCGGTATACGTAGGGGTATAGGGTATAAAAGTATTTTCAGCAGAAAAGCCTTCATTGATCAAACGTTTAAAACCCCCATTCGTATATCTGTTATAATAACGATACAGGTAATCCCAGCGCATCTGGTCTACGACCAGTCCGACAACCAGTTTGGGCCTGTCTATTTGTGCCGGGAACTGTGTTTTAGCGGAACCTTTAACGGTCTTCTTTTGAGCAGAGGTTGTGCTGCATATCATGCCGAGGGCGGCAAATAGCAAGTATACTTTCTTCATTACGTTATGTTAAGGTATTAAAGGTAATTATTCAAAAGATAACTTTGAATTACTGATATGTAAAGATTTTATAGCACTTCCGCCACGACAAAGGTACTTCCGCCGACGAATATAAGATCGGTCTTTCCTGCAGTATTCTTTGCTGCATCCAGGGCATCTACAACATTTTTGTATACTTTACCATGCAGATCGTATGCCGATGCCGCTCTGGCCAGATCTTCAGCATTCATCGCTCTTTCCAGATCTGGCTGGCAGAAATAATATTTTGCATCAGGAGGCAGCAACGCCAGCACACCACTGATGTCTTTATCCTTTACCATTCCGATAACGATGTGCAACTGCTCATAGGCCATCGCACTGATATTTTGTATCACCTCAGTCATACCGGCGACATTGTGACCGGTATCGCAGATGACCAGCGGATCTGTACTTAAGGTTTGCCACCTGCCCTGTAAACCTGTAAGCGGTTTGACATTAGCCAGCGCAACACGCAGGGACGAGTCGGCAATCTGATACCCGAGCTTGCGCATCGTAAGAACCGATTGTAATACTGTAAGTATGTTTTTTAACTGGTAGCTACCCGTCAGGTCCAGATCGAGATCTTCAAACAGATCTTGTCCCTTAGCAGATACAGACAGCCTGAGCTTCTCTCTTTCTCTTTGAAAATCTTCAATATGAAGTTGTTGATCGGCAAAGAGAAGTTCACTGCCCGTTTCTTTGGCCTTGTTTAGAAAAACGTGTTTTGTCTCCGCGTGGGTCTCGCCAATAACAACAGGAATCTTGTTTTTGATGATCCCGGCCTTCTCCATGGCAATTTCAGGCAGGGTGGTTCCCAGAATATTGGTATGATCCAGGC
>DATFQH010000302.1:0-6480 GCA_035264385.1 Pedobacter sp. | reverse complement strand
TGATCCCCGCAAGACTAAACAACGCAGGCAGGCTGGCAGAGTCCAGTTCATACACTTTCAGATAACTCTTCTCGGCATCCGGAAGCTTTCCTGCCATCATGTAAAGATAACCCAGCTGAGACAGTTCTTTAGGATTCCGTGTATCCGGTTTGTAGATCTTTTCCAGGTATTGAGCCGCCTCGCCGTACTTCTGGGTCTGGTAAAATTCCAGCAATTTCGCATTATCTAGCTTAAGGCTGTCCTGCGCGCGGAGAGCTTTAACGGAGAGTAGTAGAGCAAATATAAGCAGTATCCTTTTCATAAAATCAGTAAAGTAATCGAAAACTAAAGTATTAGTTATTTGTGAATTATCCAAATCTTGTGTGCTTTCTATCAAGCAATTTGATAGCCAAAGAAGGCCGGAGCAAATAAAATTTAAAACATAATGGGCTTCCTGATCGTTCTTTGAATAACAAATAGAATGTTTAATCTTAATTAAAACAAGAATATGGATACTTTAAAAAAGTTCGAATTGATGGAAAAGATAGTTAGAGAACTTGAAGATTTACAGCATTCTCAGCAGGCTATCATTCAAAAGATTGGTAAGATCGAAGTAGATAATATAGAACTTAGCGATAAAAGGCTGGAAACAGATCTTCCCGATATGCATCAACGAGTTGCAGACAATCTGGATACCATAGTAGGCATACTCGACTATTTTGCAGATAAGACCCAGAATTTTGGTAATAAGAATAATGTGGATGCCCTGAAAGAGCAGCATGCCATCAATCAGGCCACTGGTCAGTAAAGATTTTATGGCTCAGGATTGATCGTCTACCGGAAGGTACACACAAAATTCTGAGCCTTTTCCCAGTTCACTTTCCGCAGAGATCTCGCCATTATTCTTCTCTATAAATTCCTTACAAACCACCAGGCCAATTCCCGTTCCCTTTTCATTCATGGTACCCCTTGCAGAGTGATTTTCGCCTGTAAACAGCCTTTTAAGAACATCCGGAGGCATGCCTACACCATTATCGCTAATGCAAAGCTTTATCTTGTTCCGACCGGAATACACTGCGGTGATGTGGATTGTACAACCTTCATGACAAAATTTTATCGCATTGTTCAGTAAATTCCGTACTATAATCTGAATCATCAGTACATCAGCATATACCATTTCTCCTGGAAAAACATCCTGTATAATTTCTATTCGCTTGGCTTTAGCCGATGGTAAATGATAATTTACCTCGTTAACGATCAGGCCTTTCAGGTCGAAGAACTCTTTATTGATCCCATAGCCCTTGAGCTGGCTTCTGGACCAGTGCAAAATATTTTCCAGCAGATCTGTAGTATATAAGATGTCCTTGCTCAGGGTAGGTGAGAGGGCTTTAAACTCCTCATTGCTGATTTGGTTGTCAGCAGTCATCTTCAACACCTCCGAAAGGTTCACCAGCGGACCTCTCAGATCATGAGCAATTATAGAGAAGATGCGGTCCTTCAACTGGTTCAGCCGCTGAAGTTCTTCCGCCTGTATTTTAGATTTTAGCGATTCTGCCCTCAGTTCCGTAAGATCCTGGAGTTTAATGATAATTGCATCGTTATTGATCTGATTTTCATTTAGATAACCAATGTCGGCCTCGAGGTCATACAGAGCCTTACCTGTATTTACCCTCAGTTCCAGTTTGCCAGTCTTGTGCTCCTTTAAAAATTCAAATAATTCATCCTGTCCCGGAACCAGATGCGTAAGCGGAACTCCGATCAATTTGCTTCCGGCATGATCAGGCAGATATTTTCTGAAGGCACGGTTGTAATCAATTACGCGGTACCTGCTGTCCAGAACCAGGAATCCGTCCTGCATCAGGTCCAGTACCTTTTCATGTGCAACAGGCAGAATGTCAAAAAGCCTGAACCGGTAAATGGCCAGTGAGATCAGGAAAATCGTAGCAATGAAGGCAAAAGGAGTCAAATCAAGATTCTGCATAGGCCTGAAACCAGCCAGGTAAAAAATGTTGGTAATCCATGGAATGGTTGCAGCAATGATAATGCTGTAATTCTGTCGCTTATAAATGGGATCGGCCTTTCTGAATCTGATGATCAGCAGATAATTGCCAATGGCCAGTAACACATAAAAATAGACGGTAAACAGGTAGTAAGATATACCGGGTACGATAGCCACCGTCGGGAAATCACTACTCCGGTCAAGATAATAATCCACATAGTGCAAATGATGATAATGGTTGGTCCAGACCAGCAGCACGGTAAACAAAGGAACAATAATGAGGGCAGACAATGCTAAACGGTTCTTATACCAGTTCTCCTTTCCCGATAACTTAAGACAAAAAAGAAACCAGGTCAGCGGGAGGCTGGTAATGCCCAGGTATTCGATATTTATAAATGACTTTGCCTGATTTAACGTAGTGCTGGCGAGCTCAAACCCATATCCCAATGACCATATCGCATTGGCCAGCATCATAATGGCAAAGAAACGAACAGCAACACCCTTTTTGCGGTAAACGTAATAGGAAAGAAAAAGCGTAACGGTTCCGCAAATAATCAGAATGAGCGAATAGAAATTAAAGCTGAAGTTCATTTAGCATACTGCGCATATCTATACTTTGATGATAAAACTACATAATTTAGTCTCAAATTAAAAATATTCTTATTTTTACTTGCGTTAGCCAGGCAGCATTTAAATACTACTGCCGAAACTATCCCCGTTATAGATTGTTTTATCATTATTAAAAAAAATAAAACCTTAAAAAAATGAAAAAAATATTCCTAGTAGTACTATTAGCAGGTTTCAGTCATGCCGCAATCAGTCAGGTCCTTCCGAGCTTCCAGTTAGGTATCAAGGCAGGAGCAAACTTATCTAAATTAAGCACAGAAAATACCTTCAGCAGCGACAACAGAGCAGGATATTATGCAGGATTGTGGGCACGTATCGGCGCGGCCGGTATACATCTGCAACCGGAGCTTTACCTGAGCGGTAAGAACACAACACTTAAAAATAAAGACGGTCAGGAAAACAAGATAAAATTCACCAGCCTTGATGTGCCAATACTTGTTGGTACAAAAATCGGCGCAGCGGGAATAGGTATTCGTTTACAGACAGGTCCTGTAGTTTCATTCATTCTCGATGACGAGCAATCTTTCGGTGATGCAGCAGGCGCTGCCTTCGACGGTAACTTCAAAGGACAGAATTTTGCATGGCAGTTTGGAGCAGGTGTGGACATCAAAAACCTGGGTATTGACCTCAGGTATGAAGCCGGACTTTCCAAAATAGGAGAAGACAGTTATGAAAAGAGCAAACTTGGTCTGTTTACCTTAGGTCTCGCCTATAAATTATTCTAGGAGTACAGATTTCACATAATTTTGTAAAAGGGCTGAACATTTAATGTTCAGCCCTTTTTTTGGCTTTAAAATTGATATCACTTTTCTCCCTAACCTAATGAAGTACTGCTATGAATATCAAGGAACTACTACTAAATGGCCAAAACTTTTCAGATTTGCTGAAACAGTTCTCAATTGATGCCCGTGATGTGAAAATCCAGGATGAAGATGTCATTCTGAATGAACAAAATTTAGAACACCGTGAAATCGTTAAGGAAAGCATTTGTATTGAGGGCAGGAGCAAGGATGGTGGAATTATCAACTTCTTTGGTACACTGCACTATAATCTGCTGAATAAACTTGCCGTGTTTGAAATGCAGGGATTCGAGCAGGTTCCCAAATCAGCAGCCTGCTAAGTGTCCTTTAAAATCTCTTTAATTTCATAATTAAACGACCCTTCAATTGGCCGTATAGGCGTTGCCTTATCATCGCTCAGTATCTTTACGTAACATGCGCCGAAGTAAAAGATGAAAGAAGAATAAAATACAAAGAGCATGATCAGAACAATTGAGCCAGAAGTGCCGTAAATATTACCGATGCCGCTAAGCGGCAGCATAATTCTTAAAATATACTTTCCAAAAGTAAATAAAACCGCCGTGAGTAAACCACCCCTCAGGGCGGTTTTCCATGTAGGTCTGCCATTGGTCAGAAATCTGAACAGCACGGTAAACCATATCATTACAATAGCGACAAAAACTGCCTGATTCAGCAGATATAAAAAGACCTTACCAAAGGTTGGCGCCGCAGTGCTGATATATGTGCCGATAAAAGCCTGTACACTATCGGTAAGAAAACCCAGCAGGAACAATACCCCCGCCAGTAGAATGATGAACATAGACCGGGCCCTGAGCTTGAGCTTAAACAAAAAACCGGTATGCTCTTTATTCGCGATAGACCAGATCTGATCCATAGAATTTTTAATGACATTGAACAAAGTTGTCGCCACAAAAAGAAAAAAAATAAAAGAAAGTAAGGTGGCGTACCATTTGTGATCTATTCCCCTGATGTTCCTTAAGGTCTGTCTGATCTGCAGTGTACTGCTGTCGTCAAGAATGCTGGCCAGCCGGTCAAATAAGCGGGAGGCCAGGATCTTACGGTCAATAAAAAAACCAAATAACCTAATTAATATCAATAAGATAGGAGGAAGGGCAAAGTTTGTGAAAAAAGCAGTGGCACCCGCCAGGCGCAGGGGATCATTCTTGCTAAATAGCTTAAACGCAGCACTGAGCCGAATAAAAAATAACTTTATTCTACTGATCAGGTTGAATTCCATACCCCTTGAAGATGCCATAAGCTTCGAAATTAGCTATTTTTTTTAAATCACAGAAAGCAGATCACAAAAAAGGGCATTCACAGCGTGAATGCCCTCCCCGTTTTTAAATGAATAAGAGGTCTTATAAATTCCCCCTTAACTCTTGCTCGCGCTCCAGGGCCTCAAATAAAGCCTTAAAGTTGCCCGCTCCAAATGACTGGGCACCTTTTCGCTGTATAATTTCAAAAAATAAAGTAGGACGGTCCTCCACAGGTTTTGTGAAAATCTGCAGGAGATAACCTTCCTCATCACAATCCACCAAAATGCCCAGTTCTTTCAGCTGCGCGATCTCCTCATCAATTTCACCCACCCGTTCCGGCATCATGTTGTAATAGGCTTCAGGGGGTGCACCCAAAAACTCAACCCCTCGAGCTTTCAGTTCCTTTACGGTTCCTAAGATATCCTTAGTCGCAACCGCAATGTGCTGCACCCCTTCGCCTTCATAAAATTCCAGGTACTCTTCGATCTGTGATTTCTTCTGGCCCTCGGCAGGCTCATTGATCGGGAATTTAGAATACCCGTTTCCATTACTCATCACCTTGCTCATCAGCGCACTGTATTCCGTGTTGATCTGTTTGTCGTCAAACGAAAGGATGTTTACAAAACCCATCACTTCCTCATACCACTTCACCGTTTCATTCATCCTGTTCCAGCCTACATTGCCCACGCAATGATCTATATAAAGCAAACCCGCATCCGCCGGATTATAATCACTCTTCCACTCCCGGTAACCCGGCAGAAAGATCCCGTTGTAATTTTTGCGCTCCACAAAAAGGTGTACAGTTTCACCATAAGTATAAATGCCCGACATGCGTACCTCACCATGTTCATCCTGTAGCGTTACCGGTTCCATAAAAGGCTTAGCGCCCCGCTTAGTCGTTTCTTCAAAAGCACTGTAGGCATCATCTACCCAAAGCGAAAGCACCTTAACCCCGTCACCATGCAGCTTTACATGTTCCGATACCGGATGTTCAGATCTCAGTGCCGTAGTAAATACCAGCCTGATCTTTCCCTGCTGCAATACATACGACGCCCGGTCGCGCAATCCTGTTTCAGGACCCGCATAAGCCAGGGACTGAAAGCCAAAAGCCGTCTTGTAATAATGAGCGGCCTGCTTTGCGTTCCCAACATAAAACTCGATATGATCCGTTCCGTTGATTGGCAGAAAATCAGGAGCTTCAGCTATCTTCTCCGCAAATGTTTGTGTTGACATGTTAGTTTTTTATGAATAATAAATCAGTTACAATTTTTTTGTTCGTTTTATTTTTGCCCGGCTATCATTTAAAATTGTCCTCTCAAAGAAAGCATAGCCTCCATGTTGCGCGGCTTCAGTGGATGCAGCTTACGAAGAGAACGGCAATTTTAAAATCAAATAAGCCAGCTCTTGTAATACCCCTCATCTTCAATTGCCAGAGCATCTTCAGTCAACATCAGTGGCCTGAAAGGATCAATCATCACTGCCAGCTCATCAGTACTTTCCTTGCCGATAGACTTCTCAACCGTACCAGGATGCGGCCCGTGCGGGATACCGCCCGGATGCAGCGTAATCTGACCCTTCACCACACTTTTTCTGCTCATGAAATCACCGTCAACATAATACAGCACCTCGTCGCTATCCACATTGCTGTGGTTATAAGGCGCCGGTATAGACAAAGGATGATAGTCATATTTACGCGGCACAAAAGAACAGATCACAAAATTATGGCCTTCAAAGGTCTGATGTACCGGGGGCGGCTGATGCAGCCTGCCTGTAATCGGTTCAAAATCATGAATAGAAAAGGCGTAAGGATAATGGAAGC
>DATFQH010000301.1:0-6745 GCA_035264385.1 Pedobacter sp. | reverse complement strand
GTTTAAACTTTGGCTTTAAGTGTCAGGATAACACTAAGTATGACAACGACATCATGGATTTCTGGATAAATGGCGATGCTGCCCCGTCTGGAAGGGCGTATTACCACTATAAATCAGGTGGTTAATATTTGTATTACATAGGTTGTGTGTTGTTCTAAAAGTTCTATATTAGTAGCGCAGGAGCTTAATATCCATTCTTTTATTCAATTTATCCATTTAAGCGTAAATTATAATTGATAGTTTACCTTCCGCAATAACCAAATTCTCACACAAATGAACATTAAAACACAAACTATTAATACACTTAAATCAATGAACCTAACTAGGAAAATTTACTCTGGATTATGCTTGCTATTGATCCTGGGCGCTTGTAAAAGCATGAACTCGAGCAAAACCGCTTCTTCAACCAAGAATCCGGAAACTAAACTGGGCTGGGAGCTTGGGTCGCAGGCCTATACTTTCAGATTATTCACTTTTGCACAGGCAATTAAAAAGATCGACAGTTGTAATTTAAGATATGTAGAAGCATTTCCGGGACAGCAGATCGGTGGCGGCATAGAAGGTACAATGGGACCTGATATGGATGACGCAAAAAGAAAAGCGGTTTTAGAGATGCTGAAGGCAAACAACGTTAAGGTTGTTGCATTTGGTGTAACCGGAGCAAACAGTGAGGCAGACTGGATCAAATTGTTTGAGTTCTGTAAAGCTATGGGCATCCATACCATCACTTCAGAACCTAATGAAAAGGACATTCCGCTGCTTTCAACTTTAGCTGATAAATATGCGATCAATGTAGCGATCCACAATCACCCTGATCCTTCACATTACTGGAACCCGGACATTGTACTTAATGCGATAAAAGGTCAGAGCAAACGTATCGGCGCATGCGCAGATATAGGTCACTGGGTACGTTCAGGACTGGATCCGGTAGCTTGTCTGAAAAAACTTGAAGGTCATGTGCTGCATTCGCACATGAAGGACCTGCATGAAAAGGGTAAAGGCGGGCATGATGTTCACTGGGGAGAAGGTGTTTCCAACATTGCCGGAGTGATCGCTGAATTGAAAAGACAGAATTTTAAAGGGGCCATCTCTGCAGAATATGAATATAACTGGCAGAGCAACAGTCAGGATGTAGCTGCAAGTGTTGTTAATTTCCGTGACCTTGTAACTAAAACCAACTAAGCAGTACAAACACATGATTAAGTTATCATTATTGAAACCAATAGCAGCATTTTCGCTGTTATTGGTTTCGGCATATATAGTAAAAGGCCAGGCCAAACCTGAAGAGAACAGGTTTACAAAGGTGGTGCTTCAGCAGAAGCTTGAAGAGCCTATGCAGTTTCAGATCCTCGACGGGGGTAAAGTTCTTTATGCTGAACGTAAAGGCAAATTGAAGGTCTACGATCCGGCTACCAATAAAATGGATGTAATCGCTGATTTTGTAGTAAGCAGGGAATATGTGAGCAAAACCGGTGAGCATTCTGAAGGTGAAGACGGGTTACAGGGTGTGATCCTTGATCCTGACTATGCAAAGAACCACTGGATCTATATTTATTATTCTCCAAAGGAAGAATCGGTGAACCGGTTATCAAGGTTTACCTGGACTGGAGGTAAACTGAATATGGCTACAGAAAAGAAGGTACTCGATGTGGTTGTTCAGCGTGAGGAATGCTGCCATGTTGGCGGTGGTATGCTGTTCGATAAAGATAAAAATCTATACCTGACCACAGGAGATAATACGTTCTCAAGATCATCAGATGGATTTACACCGATCGATGAGCGTCCGGGAGAAGGACCTCGTGACGCACAGAAATCGTCTGGAAATACAAACGACCTGAGGGGTAAGATTTTGCGGATACACCCTGAACCGGATGGCAGCTATACCATTCCTGAAGGAAATCTGTTTCCTAAGGGAACGCCTAAAACACGTCCTGAAATTTATACCATGGGCAACAGAAATCCCTGGAGATTAACGATAGACAGTAAGAATGGCTGGCTGTTCTGGGGTGAAGTTGGCCCGGATGGGTCAAATTCTTCGGAACTGAGAGGTCCGAAATCCTATGATGAATTTAATATTGCCAAAAAAGCGGGCAACTATGGCTGGCCGTATTTTAATGGTAAGGAAGCCTATCGTTATTATAATTTTGCTACCAAGGAATCCGGTGCCTGGTGGGATCCGCTGAAGCCTACAAATAATTCGCCAAACAATACAGGTTTAAATGTGCTGCCGCCTACAACAGATCCGTTTATCTGGTATCCGTATGCGGTAAGTGAGCAGTTCCCGGAAATGGGCAGCGGCGGCCGAAGTGCAGTTGGCGGACCGATCTTTCATGCAGCTGACTTCAAGAATGCAAAATACCTGTTCCCGACATACTACGAGGGAAAATGGATCATCACAGACTGGGTTAGGGGATGGCTGCTTGCGGTTACCTTCGATGCAGATGGTAAATTCGTTTCTATGGAGCGTTTTCTGCCTAATCTGACATTGCGTGGTCCGATAGATATGAAATTCGGGCCGGACGGGAGTTTATACATCATGGAGTATGGCAATGGTTACTTTAAGGATCTGCCCGAGGCTGAACTGATCAAGATAGAATACAATGGAGGTAACCGTAAACCTGAGGTGCAGGTATCCGCAAATAAAGTAGCAGGACCACTTCCGCTGAAAGTGCAGTTGTCATCTGAAGGAACAACTGACTCAGATGGTGATGTGCTTACTTATAGCTGGAAGATCACTAAAAACGGAAAACTGGTTCAAACAAAAACTACCGCCAATCCTGAGGTTTTACTTGCCTCAGCCGGTGTTTATAAAGCAACGCTGACGGTAACGGACCCTTCTGGTGCTAAGAACAGCAAGTCTGTCGAGATCTCTGCAGGTAATGCCGTTCCGGTTGTGAACTTCAATTTTACCAAAGGTAATACCAGTTTCTTTTTCCCGGGCAACAGCATTAACTATGCGGTTAGCGTAACCGATAAGGAAGATGGAAGCCTGGCGGCTAAAAAAATCCTGCCTTCGCAGGTTTCTGTTTCGATTAATTATCTTTCGGAAGGTTACGATCTGACTGTTGTTGCTCAAAATCAGAATAAACAGGATGCAGGAGCGCAGTTTGCAGGTGCTAAGGGTCTGATCAAAAAAAGTGATTGTAATGCCTGCCACACGGTAGATACCAGATCGCTTGGTCCTTCATTCACTGAAGTGGCATTAAAATATAAAGGAAGCAAGACTGCAGAAGAAACATTAGTTAAGAAAGTGATCAATGGCGGTTCTGGTGTATGGGGTGATGCGATGATGCCCGCTCATACGGGTATGTCTAATGCCGAAGTAAGTTCGATCATTAAATATGTACTGAGCTTAAGTGAGAAAAAGACAGCGCCTAAAAATCTTCCTGTTTCTGGCAGTTATACGACCAACGAGCAGCCAGGACAAACCAACAAGGGATCGTTCATTTTCAGAGCTGCATACAAGGATCGTGGTTCTAAACTTGCTCCTGCACAAACAGGAGAAAGCATCGTTGTATTGCGTAACCCAATGTTGCCGGTTGCCAATGCTGATGTTTTTAACGGTATAGATTTCAATGGAAATAAATCTGTTGCGACTCCTAAGGAGAAAGGTTCATTTATTCAGTTGAATAATATAGACCTGACCGGCATCAAAGCGATTGAGCTGACAGGTACCGATAAAAAAGCTTCGGGCTCCTTTGAAATTAGGCTTGATGTCGCAGACGGCAAAGTAATTGGCCAGTCTTCTGCCCCGGCAGATGGCCTGAAAACTCTGGCCGGTTTAACTGCTACCACGGGTAAGCACAATGTGTTTATTGTATTTACTGAGGGTGCCGGAAAGGTTACCGCGATCACTGTAAAGGATCGTTAATATATCAATAACAGCCATCAACAGATCTTAGGTCTGATGATGGCTGTTTATAGTTCTAACCCATATATCGCATGAGCAATTCTTCCAAAAGAAGAGATGGATTTCAGGGTGAAAAACTAATCAGCCTGCCGCAGAAAGTATTGAAGGATGCCGTAAAAAAAGACCCTTCACTATTCCAGCTATTCATTACGCATATTGGTTATTTCCCAAAAGCGTCTGCTCATTTTCGTGAACGAAGAAAGGGTTGTGAAGACAACATTCTCATTTATTGCCTGCAAGGCAAGGGTCATTTCATTTTAGGAGAAAAGAAATTTGAGCTTACTGCCAACCAGTTCATTCATGTTCCCGCTACCGAACAATATATGCGCTACTGGGCCGATGAAGGAGATCCATGGACCATTTACTGGATTCATTTCAGCGGAGAGCATCTCCATAGCTTCAATGATTCTTTGGGAATAAGCCTTCAAAAGGGGCCTCAGCAAATCCCCTTCAACCAAAAGGCGCTGGATATATGGGAAACAATCTATCACAGTCTGGAAATGGGTTACAGTACGGAAAATCTCTGTAATGCCAGTTTTTGCCTTTACCAGTTTATTGCCACTTTCAGCTTCACGGACAAGCATATTTTTGCGGAGAAAAAAGAGGCTGGTAATGTTATTGACGATGCGATCCTGAATATGAAAGCCAATATCGACCGCAAACTGACCGTGGAGGATATGGCGAATCAGCACAATTTATCTTCTTCACATTTTTCCAGCCTGTTCAGAAAGGGAACTGGAATGTCGCCAATAGATTATTTTATTCATTTGAAAATGCAGAAGGCTTGCCAGTTGCTTTATGCTTATGATATCATGATCAAAAACGTGGCTATGGATCTGGGTTACGAAGACCAGTATTACTTTTCAAGAATCTTTAAAAAGTACATGGGCGTGTCGCCAGAACAATATCGTCTGACCGCGAAAAGAGGCTCTTAAACACCGGACATCGGACGTCTGTCATATATGAATGAAAATGAGTTAAATAATCCATCATTATTTTGACTTCATCCATTTCAATCCCCTCAATTTGCAATATTTTTACTTTAGATATCAACCAAGTTAAATCTGTATTCCGAGTGTGATGATTAAAAAACATTTTGTTTTAATTACAATAGTTTATCTGTTGTCTCTCAATGTTCTTGCCCAGCAAAAACCTCTAAAATTATGGTATGAACAGCCGGCTAAAGTCTGGGAAGAAACATTGCCTTTGGGTAATGGCCGCTTGGGTATGACTCCTGACGGGGCAATTTTCAAGGAAAAAATTGTGCTTAATGACATCACGCTTTGGTCGGGTTCAGCCCAGGATGCCAATAATTACGACGCATATAAGAGCCTTCCCGAGATTAGAAAACTGATCATGGAAGGAAAGAATGAAGAGGCCCAGGATCTGGTCAACAAGAACTTTGTATGTAAGGGCCCGGGTTCCGGCGGTGCGCAATGGGGGAAATACCAGACACTCGGAGATCTGGAGATTGCGTACGATTATGGAACTGCTGCTACGGAAACTCAGCAATATTACAGGGAGCTCTCTTTAGATAATGCATTGGCTACTACTAAGTTTAAACTGAATGGTGTAAACTATACAAGAACCTATTTCAGCAGTTTTGATGACGATGTAAATGTCATCAGGATCACTGCTGATCAGCCCGGGAAGATCAATTGCAAAATTACACTGAACAGGGCAGAAAGATTTGCCGTAAAAACTGTTGGTAAAGAACTGCAGATGTTTGGACAGCTCGACAATGGAACGGATGGCAAAGGGATGCAGTACCTTACTCGCTTACAGACAAAACTGAAGGGAGGTACCGTTACCGCCGATGGAAATTCACTAACTGTTAAAAATTCTACTGAACTGATCATCTATGTATCTGCTGCTACCGATTTTAAAGCATTTCCATTTCAGAGCGCAACGGCTGCTTTATTGGGCAAAGCGATGCGTAAACCCTATGCGTTGCAAAGATCGGGACATACCACCAATTTCGGAAAGCTTTTCAAAAGACTGAACCTGGATCTTGGTCAGGGGAAATCATCTGCGCTGCCTACAAATAAAAGACTTGACCTGTTTTATAAGAATGCTCAGGATGATCCGGCTATGGCCGCATTATTCATGCAATTCGGCCGTTATCTGAGCATCAGCAGCACAAGGGTTGGTCTGCTGCCGCCAAATTTACAAGGTCTGTGGGCGAAGGAGATCAACACGCCATGGAACGGCGATTATCACCTGGATGTGAATGTACAGATGAATCACTGGCCTGTAGAAGTGAGCAATCTTTCAGAACTTAACCTGCCGCTTGCCGAACTGGTAAGGGGTTTGGTGAAACCCGGGGAAAGGACTGCAAAAGCCTATTACAACGCCGATGGCTGGATTGCGCATGTCATCACAAATGTATGGGGTTTTACAGAATCCGGCGAAAGTGCCTCATGGGGTGTAGCGAATGCAGGATCCGGCTGGCTGTGCAATAATCTTTGGGAACATTACGCCTTTTCTCAGGACATGGCATACCTGAAAAGTATCTATCCGGTGCTGAAGGGTTCCGCACAATTTTACAACAGCGCCCTGGTCAAGGATCCAAAGACCGGTTGGTGGGTAACCTCACCATCGGTGTCCCCTGAAAACAGCTTTTACCTGCCAAACGGCAAAACTGCGAATGTTTCCATGGGGCCAACGATCGATAACCAGATTGTAAGGGAATTGTTTAACAATGTGATCACGGCATCAAAACTACTTGGCCTGGATCCTGATTTCAGAAAAGTCCTGGAAGATAAGTTGAAATCAATTCCTCCTCCGGGCGTGATCAGTAAAAGCGGACGCATACAGGAATGGCTGGAAGATTAT
>DATFQH010000300.1:0-26178 GCA_035264385.1 Pedobacter sp. | reverse complement strand
ATTCCGCAAAACAGAGCCTCGGGTAAATCATTTAAACATTATTTTGGAATGATCCTGCTGATCACCATAGCCGGCTGTATTCCACTTTCACTGTTGGCCCTGCTGTTCAGCAACAGGGGGGAAATGGCAGGAATAGTGATCGCGTTTCACATCCCCACCCAGCTCATCATCAGCGCCCCTTTATCCTGGTACCTCTACAAAAAACGCAGGGAAACCAATGCCGAACTGACCTCATTAAAAACAGAACTCGGCAGATCCGATGCAAGCCTCAGTTTCTTGCGTTCACAGATCAATCCTCATTTTCTATTTAACGCACTGAACACATTATATGGAACCGCTCTACAAGAAAACGCCGAACGTACTGGCGAAGGAATACAAATGCTGGGCGATATGATGCGGTTTATGCTACAGGAAAACATACAGGAAAAGATTTCACTGACCAGAGATGTTGACTATCTGAACAATTACATCGCCCTGCAAAAACTACGAACATCCCGTTCTCCATCCATAGTTATAGAAACCCAGATCGATCCCCAGCTCAACAACCACCAGATCGCCCCGATGCTACTCATTCCCTTTGTAGAAAATGCATTCAAGCACGGCATCAGCCTGCAGCAGCCATCTCATATCAGGATCACCCTGCAGACCAAACAAAACACACTTTATTTTGATGTACACAACAGCATCCATATCAAGCCAGACAACGACCCTGAAAAACTTAAGAGTGGCATCGGCCTAAAAAATGTGCAACAACGGCTGGATCACCTATACCCAAACCGGCATGAACTCATTATCAGAGAAAGCGCTAAAGAATTTTTTATACATCTGACCCTGCAGCTCACAAGAAATAGTTAATTTTAGAAATGACCGCTATCGCAATAGATGATGAGCCAATTGCTTTGGATGTAGTAAAGTCACATGCATCCAAAGTACCATTTATACAGCTCGAAAATACATTTACCAATGCATTTGATGCAATCAGCTATTTGCAGCACAATAAAACCGACCTTATTTTTCTCGACATCAAAATGCCAGATATCAGCGGCATTGATTTCCTGAGCAGCCTGAGCAGCCCGCCGATGGTTATATTTACCACGGCCTACTCCGAACACGCCGTAAAAAGCTTTGAACTCGACGCGGTCGATTACCTTTTAAAGCCATTCTCCTTATCCCGGTTTTTGAAATCCTGTAACAAAGCACTGGAACTTTACAATCTCAGAAACAGGGCCGAACAACCCGAAACATCCGGATCAATCTTTCTTAAAGACGGCTATGAGCAAATCAAAGTACAGATAGACGATATTCTCTACATAGAAGCAAGCGGAAACTATACACAAGTGCGGCTGGTCAACGAAAGTCTGATCAGCACCCGCATCTCCATCAGTGAGATGCTGCTCATGCTTCCCGAAAAGAGATTCATCAGGACACACCGCGCCTTTATAGTTCCAAAAGGCAAAGTCACAAAGTTCGACCGCTCTCAGGTATGGATTGGCGACTTAATTATTCCCGTCGGTGCGACCTATGCACAGTCGCTGCAGGATTTGCATTGAATAAAAGAAATAACACATAAGCAAACCGGCTATATCAGATTATTTCCTAATATTGCACTAACGAATGCATATTCATTCTTAAAAAAATTATATGTTTAAACTCTCCTTTAAACAACAAGTACTGACAGGATTTGCCATTTCCTTGCTATTCGTCCTGGTATCAGCAATCACTTCACATTACAGCATCAAAAAGTTAACTGAAAATACCAGCTGGCAAAACCATACCTACGACGTAATCAATCTGGTAAAAGACATTGAGACACAAGTACTAAACTCTGAAACCGGCATCAGGGGATTTGTACTTTCTGGTGAACGTCAATACCTTGCGCCCTATACCAGCAATGCTTCAAAAATCCTTCCGAGCATCCAGCGTCTAAAAAACCTTGTATCAGACAATACAGCCCAACACCTCAGAATTGACTCACTTGACTTCTATTCACATGCAAAAATTGAGGAAATGCAGACTGTGCTCAGGATCAACGAGACAGCAGGCCAGGCCGCCGCAGCAAAAAGAGTAATGAAAGGCACCGGACAGCTCTTCAAGAATCAGATATTAAAAGTCAGCGGAAAAATCATTTCAGTTGAATTAGAACTCCTTAAGAAGAGGAAAGACGCTACGATCGCAAGCAGTAAGCAGAGCGAATGGATCGTGTTAGTAAGTGCTTCAGTTATTTTCTGCCTGATTCTTTTTCTTTTCACGTACATTAAAAGAACATTCGATCAGCAAAAGCTCACAGAAAATCAAATCCGAGATTCTAATATAGAGTTGGAAAGAATCTCCGCAGACAATGAGCAGAAAAACTGGTTACTATCAGGAGCCTCTGCCGTTAATGAATCCATGCGCGGAGAACAGGAAATTGAAGAACTGGCCTCAAATGTCGTTACTCAAATCTGCAATTACACCGGTGCACAAGTAGGTGCACTGTTCCTGATCAGCAATACAAAAAATAGACTGGTATTCAGAGGAGGGTACGCCTATCAGCGGCCAAAGCAAGCAAAAAGGGAATACCTCTTCGGAGAAGGACTTATAGGGCAGGCTGCAACGGAGCAGCAAAGTAAACTCATTGAGAATATCCCGGCAGATTACATCAAGATCAGTTCTTCACTTGGTGAAGCAGCACCTGCCGCACTTTATATATTTCCGATCGTATTTGAAGGCGCTACCCTTGCCGTTATTGAACTTGGTCTGAATGAAAAGCCCGGCCCTTCTAAACTGCTGTTTCTGAACACCATTACCGAGAGCATCGGCGTCTCCGTTAACAGCGCAATCGCCAGAGTAAAGCTAAGAGCACTCTTTGAACAGACCCAGCAACAGGCAGAAGAACTGGAAAGCCAGCAGGAGGAACTCAGAACAACCAATGAAGAGCTCGTATACAAATCTGAACAATTGCAGGCTTCCGAAGAAGAACTCAGGGTTCAGCAGGAAGAACTACGTCAGACCAATGCAGAACTTGAAGAAAAGGCACAACAGCTCGAAGAACAGAATATCCTGGTAAATCAGGCCCGTGAAGCGATGAGCCTGAAAGCCGAAGAACTTGAACTCTCCAGCAAATACAAGTCAGAATTTCTGGCCAACATGAGTCATGAACTGCGCACACCGCTAAACAGTATTCTTATTCTTGCAAGAATACTGAAAGAAAACCGACCGGAAAATCTGAATGAAGACCAGATTAAATATGCCGGAGTCATACACAATGCAGGAACAGACCTGCTGACGCTCATCAACGACATCCTCGATCTTTCGAAAATTGAATCCGGAAAAATAGACCTTACCATTGAACCGGTCAGACCGCAGAACATTAAACAAGACATGGAGGCCCTGTTTGGCGAACTCGCAAAGAGTAAAAAGATCAAATTTGAAACATTGCTGGCCGAAAACCTCCCGCAGTCGATTATCACCGATCTGTCGCGTCTGGAGCAGGTCGTCAAAAACCTGTTGTCCAATGCCTTTAAATTTACACCCGAACATGGTCAGATCACCCTCAGCCTAAGCACAGTTTCCAGAGGACATAATTTCTATACCGACCAGCTTAGAAACACTGAAGCGCAGGTAATCGCTATCGCTGTAAAAGATTCCGGTATCGGTATCCCTGAAGACAAACAGAAATTGATCTTTGAAGCATTTCAACAGGCAGATGGTTCTACAAGCAGAAAATATGGCGGTACCGGACTAGGACTCTCCATCAGCAAAGAACTTGCAAATATACTCGGCGGTGAGATCCAGGTAGAAAGCACAGTCAATGAAGGAAGTACATTTACGATGTACATTCCAGAGCGCAACAGTGAGCGTGAGGAATCTGAATCTGAAAAACCATCTGCAGAACCAGAAACAACAATAAGAACCATTCCTCTCATTCCCCGGCCCGTTACTCTACCTGTAAAGGCAGGCGGCTCCCAAACACTGCTGATCGTTGAAGATGATGTGACTTTCGCCGAAGTTTTAAGTGATTACGCGGTGGAAAAAGGCTTTAAGCCCATTCTGGCCCATAGTGGCGATACAGGCCTGGAAATGGCCATCTCAAATTTGCCCGATGCTATCGTACTTGATATCATGCTACCTGTAATGGATGGATGGGCAATTCTGAAAAAACTTAAAGCAGACCCGAGAACAAAACACATTCCTGTCCACATGATGTCGGCAGGCAACGAAAAAGAAGACAAGGCCAAAAAAGAAGGTGCAATAGGATTTCTTAAGAAACCAATAGAAAAAGAACAGCTTGAAGGAGCCTTTGATCTTTTGAACGTAGCACAGATCAACTACAACCTCGATAAAGTTCTGGTGATTGAAGATCAGGAACTGCAAAGTAAGATCCTGACCCAGCAGCTTAGCGACAAAGGTGCAGAAGTCAAGCAAGCGTTTACCGGAGCTGAAGCGCTGGACTTACTGAGCAAACACACCTTCGACTGTATCATTCTGGATCTCAGGCTGCCTGATATTTCGGGCTTTGACCTCTTAGACAAAATAAAAGCACAGGCGGTACACGCACACACTCCAGTTGTCATCAATACGGCAATGGAACTTGATGATGAAAAAATGGCACACATCATGCGGTATACCGAAGCTATGGTACTGAAGTCCAACAAAAGCAACGACAGGCTGATCGATGAGGTAAGCCTGTTTATGAACAAGCTAAAGCAGGCAGACCAATCATTTTCAAAATCCGTAATAGGTGGAAAAAGCGTATCTACGATTGAAAGAGCACTGAAAGGGAAAACAGTCCTCATCACAGACGACGATATGCGTAATATTTTTGCACTCTCAAGTGCCCTGCAAGGTTATGAAATGAATATCGAGATTGCCAACAACGGGAAAGAGGCCATTCAAAAACTGGAAGAGGAAAATCAGATAGACATTGTCCTGATGGACATCATGATGCCGGAAATGGATGGATATGAAGCAATGAGGGCAATCAGGACAGAAAAGAAATTCGCCAAACTTCCAATCATAGCTTTAACAGCCAAAGCAATGAAAAATGACCGCGAAAAGTGCATAGCTGCCGGAGCAAATGATTACATCTCAAAGCCAGTGGACATGGATAAGCTATTGTCTATGCTTAGAGTCTGGCTCAGTTAAACCTATGAACACGCATCATCCAGAAACCATCAGCTACCAACAGCTTACCGATCTTGTCGATCTGGTGAGAAATATTCATGGATTCGACTTTGGTGATTACTCTTCCGCCTCACTAAAAAGACGGGTTACCAGAATCATGCAATTGCAAAAGCTGGATCTGCTCGACCTGCGCACCCTGTTAACCAACAACATCGATTATTTTGAGTCATTTTTGATCCAGGTTACTGTCAATGTAACTGAAATGTTCAGAGATCCCCCATTTTATCAATCGCTCGCTGCCAATGTTATTCCCTATCTCCGATCCTATCAGCGCATCAAGGTATGGAACGCAGGCTGTTCCACCGGAGAAGAACTTTATTCTTTTGCCATCCTCTTTTCAGAAGAAAACCTCTATGAAAGATCATTTTTTTACGGAACTGACATCAACAGCGACGTACTGGACTATGCAAAGAATGGAATATACGAGCTTCAAAAGATGAAACAATATTCGGAAAATTATCAAAAAACCGGTACCATCCATACCTTGTCTGATTATTATACCGCAAAATACGACGCCGCTAAAATTAATCATTCATTGAAAAAGAACGTATTATTTTCAGTCCATAATCTTGCCTCAGACAGCGTTTTCAATGAATTCCAGGTAATCTCTTGCAGAAATGTACTCATTTACTTTAATGCTGACTTGCAGAAGCGGGTTATTGACTTATTTTACAATAGTTTAGCAAATTTTGGTTTCCTTTGCCTCGGATCTAAAGAAACACTTAGAAATAACGATTCTGAACGTTTTAAAATCATCGATAAAAAAAACAACATTTACCAAAAAATAGCCTAAAGGCAACACCACAAATCAAACCTCATGGAAAAAATTAACATATTAATTGTTGATGACAGACCCGAAAATATAGTTGCGCTGGAAGCGCTCCTGCAACGTGCAGACATCAACCTGATCAGCACGACCAATCCAAATGAGGCACTTCGGCTTTCATGGGAAATGGATATTGCGATTGCACTTGTAGACGTTCAAATGCCCGAAATGGATGGTTTTGAACTTGTTGAAATTTTAAAAAGTAATCCGAGAACCAAAGATATCCTGATCATATTCGTAACGGCTATTTCCAAAGAAACCAAATACGCAGTTAAAGGTCTCAATACTGGTGCGGTAGACTATCTTTACAAACCACTTGACCCTTTTGTAACCTCTGCCAAAGTAGACTCTTTCATACAGTTCATCAGGAATCAAAGAGAACTAAAGCAAAAAAACAAAGAACTTGAGGCTTATCAGAAAGAACTCATCAAAGCAAAGGAACAGGCAGAACAAGGTAAAAGAATAAAAGAAAATTTCCTGGCCAATATGAGCCACGAGATCCGTACCCCCATCAACGGCATCATCGGAATCGCACACCTGCTCGAGCGCAGTGAACTGACCAGCGAGCAAAAGGAAATGGTTGCTCTTCTGGAAATCTCTTCGAATTCCCTGCTGGGTGTGATCAACGATATTCTGGACCTGTCTAAGATAGAAGCAGGTAAATTTAAGATCAACAGAACGGAAACAGACATTATAAATACCTGCAGTGCCGTGGTGAACCTGTTGCGTGTAAGGGCAAAAGAAAAGAAGCTAGAGCTCATTACCGAGTTCGACAAGACCTTGCCAAACCATATTATGGCCGACTCATTGCGCCTGAACCAAATCCTGATGAACCTGATTGGCAATGCCATCAAATTCACCTCGCAAGGCAGCGTTACCCTGAAAGTCGAAATAGTGAACAAAAAAGGCAACAACATACACATTAGATTTTCAGTAATTGATACCGGCATAGGCATCGCCCCTGAAAACATTGATAAAATATTCGAAACCTTTGAACAGGCAGACGAGCAGACTACAGTAAAATTCGGAGGAACCGGCCTCGGACTATCTATCGTCAAAAATCTGGCGAAACTCAAAGGAGGTCTGCTGGAAGTCACCAGTGAAGAAGGTAAGGGAAGTACCTTCTGCTTCAGCAACTGGTACGAAGTAGTTAAGGAAGTGCAGACCGGCGTACAGCCCGTTAAGGAAGCGCTTACACCATTCAGCAACCTTAAGGTCTTAGTAGCAGAAGACAATCCCATTAATAAATTTCTGATCGTAAAGATCCTGAAAAGCTGGCTGGTAGACGCCGATGTGGTAGAAAATGGAAAGGATGCACTGGATAAGTTAAAGGAAAACGATTACGACATTATCCTAATGGACACATTTATGCCCGTTATGAATGGTCTCGATGCCATTAAGCTCATCAGGGAAGGTTATGTACCAGGCAAGGAAAATGTGCCTGTCATTACCTTTTCGGCAGCAGTGATGGACAACGATAAAAAGACCGCCATTGATGCAGGTGCTAATGATGTGATCAGTAAACCTTTTGAACTCGAAGTATTGCACAGCAAACTTAGCAAGTACGCAAATTCATAAGCAACCTATTTATTGAAAAATGTCATGGTCTGCGCCGGACCTATAGTGGTGAAGCTTTTGATCAGCTCTACACTCCTGTCGATCAGGGCGGGAAGTTCAGGCTGTTCATCCTTATCAAAGGAGGCAAGTACATAATCTACCTGCCTGCCTTTTGCAAAATTATCACTAATTCCAAAACGCAGCCGTGCATAATTTTGCCCGCCACACAACGACTCTATACTCTTCAGGCCATTGTGCCCCGCACTGCTGCCCTGTAGTTTGAGCCGCAGCTTGCCCAATGGCAAAGCCAGATCATCTACCAGGACCAGTACATTTTCGGGTGCAATCTTCAATTCATGCATCCAATAATTCACAGCCTTACCGCTCAGGTTCATAAATGTGGTAGGCTTTATCACATGAAGCTTTTTGCCTTTATAAGATACTTCCGCATAATACGCCAGCCTCAGATTAGCAAAGGTTCCGCCAAGTTGTTTAACCAGCTCATCAGCGATGTCAAAACCTATGTTGTGCCGTGTATGTGCATATTCCGGACCAATATTCCCCAAGCCTACTATTAGATATTTCATTTCCCGCAAAGATAATAGTTTAGATGAAAGCAATTCAGCTTCATAAAAAAAGGCATTTCCGATCGTGTCGGAAATGCCTTTTGTAGCTGGTGCTAATAAAGATTATTTTTTACCGGCTTGCTGCTCTGCTTGTTTCAACGCTCTTGACATACCTACAGATACGATAGTATCCTCAGGAGTGTTCGTAATAGCGTAATTTCCTTTTTCAAGGTCACGTACGCGGAACAGGTTACCAACTTCTAATTTAGCAATGCTCACTTCAACAGCCTGAGGCATATCTTTTGGCAAAGCTTTAACACGAAGCTTACGTAATTTTTGTACCAGTTTACCACCCATTTTAACACCCGGAGAAGTTCCGGTCAGTTTTACAGGAATTTCCATCAGGATCTGTTTGTCATCAAACAACTGAAGAAAATCTACGTGTAATAACAGGTCTGTAAGCGGGTGAAATTGTAATTCTTTAATAACGGCTCTCACTTTTTCAGTACCTAAAGTGATCTCAACAAAGTTAGCCTCCGGTGTATAAATAGCATCCTTCAACTCAGTGGTTACTACGGCGAAATGTGCCTGCTCTTTACCACCATACAATACTGCAGGAACTTTGCCTTCATAGCGAAGCTCTTTAGCATCGCGTTTCCCTACGTTCTCTCTTGGAGAACCGCTAATTGCGATTGTTTTCATTTATTATTGTTTATTAATTTATTTGAAGCTTTCATAACCGCTCTGATCGTCCGGCTTCAATTTTTTATTTATGTAAACCTCCAATGGAGGTCTTTATAATTTATACATTAAACAGATCACTAATGGACCCGTGTTCGTTTACATTAGCTATTGCCTTCGCGAATAATGGTGCGGTACTCAAAACCCTGATCTTCGAACTATCCTGTTTTAAAGGAATGGTATCCGTTACAATCAGTTCAGTAAGCGCCGAGTTTTCTACAGTCTCATAAGCTTTTCCGGACAAAACAGGATGCGTACAAACAGCACGTACACTTTTTGCGCCCTTTTCCATGATCAGGGCAGCAGCTTTAGCCAGCGTACCGGCTGTATCGCAAATATCATCAATCAATACCACATCCAGGCCTACTACATCTCCGATGATCGACATCGACTCAATTTCATTGGCGCGTTTACGGCGTTTATCACAAATTACAACCTCTGCATTGAAGAACTTGGCAAAGGTACGTGCCCTGTAAGACCCGCCCATATCGGGTGATGCTATTGTCAGGTTTTCCAGTCCCAGACTTTTAATGTACGGAACAAAGATCACCGATCCGTCAAGGTGATCTACCGGGATGTCAAAAAAGCCCTGAATCTGCGCAGCATGCAAATCCATGGTCATTATTCTGTGTATTCCCGCAGATTTCAGCAGATTAGCCACAAGTTTAGCACCTATGGCAACCCTTGGTTTGTCTTTTCTGTCTTGTCTGGCCAACCCGTAATAAGGAACAACCGCAGTTATGTAATGTGCTGAGGCTCTTTTTGCTGCGTCGATCATAAGCAGCAGTTCCATTAAATTATCCGAAGGCTGGTAAGTAGACTGGATCAGAAATACATCGCATCCCCGTACAGTCTCATCATAAGAAGGCTGAAACTCACCATCGCTAAATTTGCTTAACGTTACATTACCAAGCGGCTTGCCGTAACTTTCGGCAATTTTGTGCGCTAAATCTTTTGTACCGCTACCGGCAAAAAGCTTAACTGGGTTAAATTGCAATGGCATTATTGAGTACGATCAATACTGTTAAAAAAAATCGGATTGCGCGGTTTAATTCACAATCCGAATATTGTTTAGTTGTCCGACCTGGATTCGAACCAAGACAAACGGTACCAAAAACCGTTGTACTACCCTTATACTATCGGACAATCTTCCACCAAAGGTTCCTTTGAAATGGAATGCAAATTTACGCACATTTTTCACTTCTGCAATACCGGAATCAAAAAAAAACCAAATAAATCTCAATATTTTTGCCGTAAAAAATAAACACTCAGAAAATCAACTGGTTAATCGGGCAAATATTTATAGCTAGCGCAATTAAACAGCAGCTACGGCTTTACCCGAACCAAACCAGTAACCAGCTCTAAATTCCAGCGGTTCCGTGACGGGTTTGATACGGCTTTGCTACGGCTTCGCTACGGTTAAACCCGCTTTGAATGCAATCTGAAACCGTAGTAAATAATTGTAAATTACACTTTAGGTTAAAGCCAGGTTATAACAGCTATTATAACAGTTATTAAAAATTGTTAAACTGAGCCTTACTTTACCCGATTATCAATCTTATTCTTTATTTTCGGCAGCGATTAATAGCCTTAATATTAATAATCACCTGATAACGAAATGAATTATTCGAAAATTAATAACATTACCGGCTGGCTCTGCTTTGCTGTAGCTACCCTGACCTATATCCTTACTTTAGAACCTTCAGTGAGTTTTTGGGATTGCGGTGAGTTTATTGCATCAGCGTTAAAAATGCAGGTTGTACACCAGCCAGGAGCACCTTTGTTCCTGATGATCCAGCGCTTTTTCTCTCTGTTCGCTTTTGGCGAGGCAACAAAAGTCGCTTACTTTATGAACGTTGGCTCTGCTATTGCAAGCGGTGCAACCATATTGTTTCTCTTCTGGACCATCACAGCACTGGCTAAAAAAATGCTCATTAAAGAAAATGAGGAGGTTAGCAAAGCCAATCTGATTGCCATTATGGGTTCTGGTCTGGTAGGTGCCCTTGCCTACACTTTTTCAGACAGTTTCTGGTTTTCGGCGGTTGAGTCTGAAGTATATGCCCTTTCTTCACTATTTACCGCCATTGTTTTCTGGGCAATTTTGAAATGGGAGGCAGTAGCCAACGAGCCGCGTGCCGACAAATGGCTGCTGTTCATCGCCTATATCATGGGGCTTTCTATCGGTATCCACTTATTAAATTTGCTTACCATACCGGCAATCGCTTTTGTCTATTATTTCAAAAAGACCAAAAAGGCAACCACCTCCGGCATCATTAAAACAGGTGTGGCGGGCATTCTTATTCTGGCTGTTATCCAATACGGGATTATCCAGTACCTGGTTTCCTTTGGTGCTTATTTTGACCTTTTCTTTGTCAATACCTTAGGTATGGGTTTTGGAAGCGGTGTTATTTTCTTTGCCATTTTACTCATCGGAGCGTTTGTCTGGAGCATCAGGTATTCGATTAAGCATCAGAAAAAGATTCTTAACCTGGCCATACTATCTACCTTACTGATCATCTTCGGTTATGGTTCTTTTGCCATGATTATTATCCGTGCAAAGGCAGATCCCAACCTGAACAACAGCGATCCGGATAATGCGTTCTCTTTCCTGGGTTACCTGAACAGGGAGCAATATGGTGACAGACCTCTGCTCTTTGGACCAAATTATAATTCACAAGCAGTGGAATTTAAAGAAGGCAAAACCAACTACAGGAAGGGAGCTGATAAATATGAAGTATCGGGTAAAAAGATGGAATATGTCTACGACAGGACCACACCTTTTCCGCGTATGTACAGCGACGACCCAAGGCATGTCAGCTATTATAAAGATATGCTGAACCTCGACGACTCCCAGTTTCCTACTTTGATCGACAATGTGCGGTTCTTTTTCAGCTACCAGATCGGACAGATGTACATGAGGTATTTCTTATGGAACTTTGTGGGCCGGCAAAATGACGACCAGGGCCAGGGAAGTGTATACGAAGGTCAGTGGCTCAGCGGTGTTAAACCATTTGACAGTTTTCTTCTGGGCAACCAGAGCAATCTTCCTCCCTCGATTGCTGAAAGCAAGGCCTATAACAGATTCTTCTTTTTACCATTGATCATAGGATTGATCGGTGCGGTTTGGCACTTTAAGCGCAACCAGAAAGATGCTGGAATCGTAGCGCTGTTGTTCTTCTTTACAGGGATTGCCATAGTATTGTATCTCAATCAAAAGCCACTTGAACCACGTGAAAGGGATTATGCCTATGCCGGTTCTTTCTATGCCTTTGCCATATGGATCGGGCTGGGTGTATTGGCCATTCGTGAATGGCTGAGCAAAAAATTGACCCCTGCAAATGGGGCCATTCTTGCTACTGTAGCCGGATTGTTTGCTGCACCAGTGATTATGGCTGCTCAGGGATGGGATGACCATGACCGTTCTGAGAAAATGGTGGCCCATGACATTGCCGTAGATTATATGGAATCCTGCGCGCCTAATGCCATTTTATTTACCTACGGAGATAACGACACCTATCCATTGTGGTATATACAGGAAGTAGAGAATGTCCGTCCTGATATCCGTCTGGTAAACCTCAGTTTGTTTGATACAGACTGGTACATCAACGGCATGAAGCGCAAGCAAAATGAGTCTGAGCCGCTTCCGATCAGCATGAAGGAATCTCAATATGTTCAGGGTGTACGCGATGTGATGTACTATCAGGATTATAAACTAGAAGGTTCACTGGAACTGAGCAATATCCTCTCTATACTTTTATCTGATAATGATGCGGATAAACTGGCCAGACAAGATGGTTCGAAAGAAAACTTCCTGCCAACTAAACACTTCAAACTGACGGTAAATCGTGATGACGTAATCAAAAATGGCATTGTGTCTGCATCAGATTCTGCCAATATTGTACCTGCTCTGGAGTGGACATTCAACAAGAACTATGTGACAAAAGGCACACTGGCTATGTTTGATATCCTTGCTCACAACAATTGGAAGCGTCCTGTTTATTTTGCCAGTACGGTTCCTTCCGAGCAATATAACGGACTGGACAACTATTTGTATACCGAAGGATTTGCCTTGCAGCTGAGACCACTGAAGGTAGATACAACAGGAGCAGGAAGAGTTGACCTCATTAACACACCTGTGCTGTATAACAATGTGATGAACAAGTTTGTATGGGGTAATATTAAAAATGCCAGTTACCTGGATACACAATCTGCTGATGACATTTCAATATTTTCAAACGTACTTAACACCACAATTGACGGCTTGCTGAAAGAAGGCAAGACAGCAGAGGCGAAAAAAGTAGCTGACCGTTATTTTCAGGTTATACCGGAGAAATTCTATGGTATGCGCTCTACGATGGGGGCTTATTTTATGGCAGAACATTTATATGCACTTAATGACGCCAAAAGAGCTAATGAACTGATTGAAAGAGCCGCGGCCTATATTAAGAAGGAACTGGATTATCTCGCTGACGTATCTCAGAGCAAGAAAAATTTTGTTGGCGCTCAGAATGTTCAGCTTGGTATGTCATTTCTGAATCAAATGGCGACCATTGCAGAAAGGAATAAACAGGCTAAGCTGAGCAAAGATCTGATAGATCAGTTCAATTATCTGGAAGGCAGGTTTTCGCAGTACTTCGCACAACAGTAAAACTCGAATTCTGTTCTCCGGCTGCATTTAGCCCCGATGAAGAATCGGGACCAACGCTATGCCGGTCACAGAACACTCGCTTCTGGGGGGCTAGCAGGGAGGAAATGAGGGGGATTTGTAAATACTTGGGGCAGCTTAATAAGGATATGAGTTTGATTGATCGATAGATTAAAAATGCAGGATAGTCAGTTAAGCCTGAGATGACATAAAATGAAAAGAATTTAAAATAAGCCTCATTAAACAATAAAGGCCCGCAATATGCGGGCCTTCAATTTTTTGTACATTTAAATCAGATGACTCCTAATCTATCTATCTTCTTCCTACATTTTATATTTCCTTCCCGCTATCCCCCAGAAGCGAGTTTTCTGTGAAACGGCATAGCGTGTTTGAGCCCTTCAGCGAAAATATGCAGCCGAGGAACAGAATGCGAGATGAAACATCACCTCAATACCTTTGGGCAAAAGCGAGTTTTCTGTGAAACGGCATAGCGTGTTTGAGCCCTTCAGCGAAAATATGCAGCCGAGGAACAGAATGCGAGCTTAGCCTTCTACAACCACTCCCATTGCGCAGAACTTGTCAATTCTTGTCGCAATCATCTTCTCTGTCTTTTCCTTTTTAAGTTCCTTGAGATCTTTTAAGATCTGTTCTTTAACGGTAGCCGCCATTGCTTCGGGATCCTGATGTGCTCCTCCAAGCGGCTCTTTGATGATACCATCGATCAGTTTGTTTTTAAACATATCATCCGAGGTCAGCTTCAGGCATTCTGCGGCCTTTTCTTTGTAATCCCAACTCCTCCAAAGGATTGAAGAGCATGATTCCGGAGAGATCACCGAATACCAGGTATGCTCGAGCATATATACCTTATCGCCGATACCGATACCCAGAGCACCTCCTGATGCACCTTCCCCTACTACAAAACAGATGATAGGGACTTTCAGTATCGACATTTCCAGTAAATTCCTGGCAATAGCTTCACCCTGACCCCGCTCTTCAGCTTCCAGGCCGGGGTAGGCCCCCATTGTATCTATAAAAGAAATGACAGGCTTATTAAATTTTTCAGCAAGTCTCATCAGGCGCAGGGCCTTTCTGTAACCTTCCGGATTGGCCATACCAAAATTGCGGTACTGTCTTTCCTTTGTGTTTTTGCCTTTTTGATGGCCAATGATCATTACGGTTTGTCCATCAATGGTAGCAAAGCCGCCGATGATGGCTTTATCATCCTTTACCGTTCTGTCACCATGCATTTCAATGAAATCATCGCAGATCAGACTGATATAGTCTAATGTTTGCGGCCTTTCGGCGTGACGTGACATCTGAACCTTTTGCCAGCCGGTCAGGTTGGTATACAATCCTTGTCTGGTTTGCTCAACTTTATCCTCAAGTTCTGTGATTGTGGCAGACATATCTACTTTTGTTTTATCGGCAACCTGTTTTACCTTTTCTATTTGCTGAATCAATTCAGCCAAAGGCTTTTCAAAATCAAATGATGTTTTTATCTGTTCCATAAGCGGGCTGTAAAAATAGGAATTTTCTTTATCATTTTACGTCCGGCATCCAAAAATCGAATGGTTCGTCTCTGTTGCAGGTGAGTGTACCATCCTTATAAACCAGTTCTGCACCCTGGATAGACGATCTGCGCAGCGCAAACGGAATGATTCCATGCTGATCTGCATCTGCTTTTTCGTGCCGCTCCCGCTCCGGATGGGTAAAATAAAATACATAAGCCTTACCCCCAGCTACTACTACGTCGCCATGCGCTCCTGTCGGGCCGTCTTCATTTCTTTTAGATGCCCGATCAAGTATCATGCCCTGCCTTTGCCATTTGATGGCGTCATCAGAACGATGTACACGCATTCCTTTCCACTCATCGGTAAGCATCCAGTAGCTGCCTGCGAATCTGAATGCTTTGGGACCCTCATGCTCAGGCTTTCCTATAGCAGGTTTATCTTCAAATTTCCAATTATACAGGTCGGTGCTTTCTCCGGTCATGGTTACACTACCCGGTCCTTTATACCAGATGCGCCATTTCTGATCTGGCATCTGCATCAGCGAGGCATCAATGATATTACTTTTCGGGGTGCTTAGAAAATCTGAAAATTTCCAGTCCCATAAATTCTTACTGGTATAATGGGCCAGCTTTGCATCTCCGCCCCAGTTGCTGTAAACCCCTTGTATGTAAACAACGAACATGTGGTAGGTTCCTTTATCGTAAACAATATCTGGTGCCCAAAAAGTGTTTTTGCCTCTTTCAAAATTAAGGTTCAACACTCCCCTGTATACCCAGGTTTGCCCGTGATCTTTAGAAGTAGCTATGCCGATGTCATTTCCGTAGCAATAAGCAACGCCTGGAGTTTCCAGGTTTGCCCTGCGCTGTGTATACAGCATCCACCAGCTTTGCTCTTCCCTGTTCCAGATCACCACAGGATCTGCGGCACCGTCAAAAACAGGATCACGAAAAAGGGGTGCCGGTGGGTTGTGGATCTGCTGCGCGAATAAGGATACCGCCTGCAAAAGGAAAAACAGCAAAACTAAACTGATCTTAAATCTCATGATATGTATTATGGCTGTGTGCCTGCAATAATACAAATAAAATGCCTGCGATATGTCTTAGAAGTTATTCATGCGTTAAGCAGCAATAAACCGGAAGTAGATTAAGCTTCCGGTTTACCTCTATTTGTCAGGGTGCCTTCACGACGCTGAATAAAAAGGCATGCGCCTAAGCGATCAGTTCTTTGCTGAACTGGTTGCCAAAGCGGTCGGTTACAGTAACTTTTACCGTTTTTACCTCTGGCTTGAAGTGGACCATAAAAAGGTGGTCGGTCTGCGTCGGTTTGGTAAATGCGCGGCCTGTGGCAGGTTTCCCTTGTGCGTGCAGTGTTACCGCCAGCGGATCATTACCTGTCTGCTGTTCCAGTGTACCCATATTTTTGCCGTCTATGCTGTATTCAACCTTCCATTCCGGATCCCAGTTCCAGACATTGGCAATCAATCTCTTCTGATTCGTCAGCGTATTCACATACATACTGAGCTGATGGTCTCTGGATAAGCCGGTCGGCTTGTAAAACCACTCCAGCTTGTTCCCATTTACTGTGTATACGCCATATCCTCTCGGAGTACCATCTGAACAGATCTGTCCGGCCCACCATGCGCCGCATACAGTACCGTGGTTATGCTCGAAAATACCATTGGTGATCTTATTCACATTGTAATGGGTATGCCCGGACATGATGTGCACATTACTGAATCCTTCCAGAACCTTATACAGATCAGCATTGTTCTTTACAGAATTGTGGACGGGAATATGCAGATTGATGATCAGCAGGTTGTCTTTGGACACATATTCCAGATCTTTAGCCAGCCAGGCCAGTTGTGCCTCAGTAATGTATCCGTCATATAGTCTTTCACTGCCCAGATACCTTACATCATCAAGTACCACATAATGCGCTTTACCCCTGTTGAAGGAATAATACGTAGGCCCGAAAAATTCCTTAAAGGTCTTATCGGAAGTCTCGTCTCCGCCTTTTCTGTAATCCATGTCGTGGTTCCCAAGTGCCTGGAAGAACGGAATACCCATTAATGCCACAGCCTTGTTGTAGTCTTCAAAAAACTCCAGAAAGTCCCAGGCAATGTCCCCAACACTGATCCCATGTACCAATGCATCCGGGCCAAGCGCTTTAATTTGTGCTATGGTATCGGGCACAGAAGTCTCCATCATTTGCCGCACGTCATCCTTAGTCCTTACCTGAGGATCGGCCCAAACAATGAAATTGTGTTTATTATCGTTTTTTTTCAAACGGGTCAAAGTGAAGTCGTATTCGTTGCGGCTGCCCAGTGCCTCGTATTGTTTGGCAATGTTGGCATTGGTTTTAAACTCATAACCTGCAGGCGTACTCATAAATAAGCTGGTCGCCTTGTCGTCGGGAGTAATGGTATATATGCCCTTCGCATCTGTCTTCACGACCGAGAAACCGTCGGAAATAACCACATTTGCCACGCCTTTGTTTCTATCGGTTACGCTTCCGGTAATGGTTTTATTGCGCTGTAATTTGGAAAAAGCGTTGCTTTGGAGGCTGATAAATGCACTTCCTGCGATGAAACCTACGCTTTGTAAAAATGATTTTCTATTCATGGGATAATTTGATTAACGTACAAAAAATTATTGGAGTATGGTTGCGGGTAAGCCTTCAGGGAAATCTTCTGAAGGTCCGGGAAACAAACCTTCTATTTCTGTTATCGAAGATGTTTTACTAAGGGGAATGGCCACCTGGCGTCTTGCTTTCATCCATTTGCCCAAGCTTGGGTTATAGACACCGCCCAGCTTATTGAAGTATCCTATATCGGCCTCTGTATAAATGAAATTGATGGTGTTTGTGCCGCTTCTATAGAATGGTGTAGGGGAAAGGTTGTCAGACAATACATCAACTTTATCATAAAAATCGGTGTTGGCTATCCGATAGCCCTGCTGAGTGTCCGCACTGTACAAACTTCCGCCAGAACCGATGAAAACCACATCAACCGGGTCTGTACTGACATCTACGGCCGTGCCTTTAAATATGGCAAAGCCAGAGGCATTTCCGCTGTTGGCAAACAAGCCTGTGGTCAGGAGTCCAAATCCATCGCCGTTTTGTTTGGTATAGTCAAAAGCTCTGATCCATTTACTCCCGCTCATTGAGGTAGAGCTTGCGCCATTGATTGTTTTTCCTGCTCCGCCCACATAAAAGAACTCGCCTTTATTTACCGTGCCGCTGGTCAGGTTAAATTTAAATGTTCTCGCATTTCCGGTTTCGGCCCTGCTGCCTGTTGCCCAGCCCAGCGTAGGGAAACCTGTTGGATTGGTGGCACCTGCATTATTAGTGACCACTACAGCGTAGGGTGTTTCAGAGAAATCAATAAACGCTGTAGCCATAAATTGCATGTATTCATAGTTTCCGTCTCCACCTTTAACGTCGGCCATAAATCCAGTGATGATCACTGAAGCTATTTCGGGTACTGCGCTGAGGGCCTTTACATCGTTTAGTGTCCTGATGCGGTGTTCTGGGGTCAGTTTACCGCCTGCAGCTTCCCGGTTTAGAACGATCCCGTAATAGACCGCATTGAAATTCAGGCTCCCGTTTTTGGCGAATGTTGCCGTTGGCTCGGTATGCAAATTAATGATATCAAAGCCGTCATTGATGGTTTTGTTTCCCGAATAAACGGCGGCTTCTTCCAACACCGGATCAAAGCCTGCTTTTACAATAGCCACCAGGGTACTTTCATAGTCGTTTGGATTTTCCCTGATCTTGCTTGTAGCCACCCTGTTTTTAGGAACCGGGCGATTTGACGCTACTTTCCTGATCTTTCCTGGATCTATACCGGTGATCTGCAATATGCCATCTACCCGTTTCAGTATGCCACCGTCAATGTTGATCTGAACGGAATCTCCGGGTACATAGGTTGAAGCAGCAGCTCCAACTGGTATCGCAATTCCCCTTACCAGTCCCAACCGCCTGTACTGTTCAATGATCAAAAGACCCTCAGGCAGATTTTTGCCCGAGTGATCGGAAATCACGATGCCTTCCACCATAGAAGATCCAAACATGTTGTTTGTATTGAGGGTCAGCTCCGATCCTTTGTAAAGATTCCTGATGTCGTAAATGGGCAGATACTGGCTGATCGAGCCGCCAGGATAATTTTCTTTTTTGCAACCCAACCACATTGTAGCCAGCAGAAGCAAAATAAAACTGTTAAATATTGTCTTTTTCATTCAAGTACTTTATCTATATGGTTAATGATTATGGTTTTTGCCACCATACATTTGTGAATATTTCATCCCCGCCCTGAGCGGCTAGGGCTAGCTGATAATTGGTTGGGTTTGCAGACTGGACATATACCGGGTAGGTCATTCTGGCCGGCATCACACCATTGTTCTTCAATCCTGTTCCCTTTGGCAAGACCGGGTGTCCGGTACGTCGGTATTCGAACCACTGCTGCATATCGACCATAAACAAGGCATAATATTTCTGTATGTGGATCTGTTCCATTTTACCGGATTCAGAAAGACCTGCATTCCATTCAATATCAGCGCCATCTATATATTTCTTGAAAACCGCAGATCCCGGATTGGCGGAAAAAGCAGGTACCCAATAATTAATTGAACTGGCAATTCCATTGTTATAATAGGTTTCCGGACTTCCGCCGATCCATCCTTTAAGTGCGGCTTCTGCCAGGATAAACTGGACTTCTGCATAGTTCATGATGACCCCTGCCAACGGAGACTGCTGCAGTGACCTCGCGCCTGCCGCCTTTCCGCCAACTTCCTGATCGGTAGAATAGAAGTAAGATTTCTTAACCGCAGCACCGCCGACAGCATATCCGCTGGGTACGCCAGACATACCGCTGCCGGTAGGGTTTATACCTAAGCGGCAAACGCTGTTATCGCCATAAGTTGAAATGTCCACACGCGGGTCCTGCCAGTCGCGCAAACGGTCTATAAAAAAGCTGCACATGGCCGGAGTCCTGAAATCCTGTACCCTGATGCCGTTTACATATGGATTCACGTAAGCACCTACCCCGGCTTCACCTGTCCATTTCAACACCGCAGATTCAGCGTTGTTGCTCATTAAGGGATATTTGGAAGGATTGGCCTCGGCAAGTTCCCTGATTTTGGCAACAGTCTCAGCAGCGACTTCTGCCTTCCCTGAAATCCTGAGCAATAACCTCAGGTATAAAGAGTTTCCAAACTTGCGCCATTTGGCAACATCTCCTTTGTAAACCGGATCACTCAGCGGAGTGATTGCTGCTCCTTGACTTAATAGTGAATTCGCCTCTTCTAACTTTTTAAACAAATCCAGATAAATGTCCTTTTGCCTGTCAAATGCAGGCTCCATAATGCCATCCTTGCCCTGGCCGGACTGGGTGTAAGGCACATCTCCATAGGTATCGGTAAGCATAGAGAACACCCAGGCCTGGCACACCAGTGAAATGCCCTTGTAGGATGAATTCTCATTTCCATGCTCAGACGCCAGGCTATAGATGTCCTTGAAATTATTTAGCTGTACATACCAGATGTTCCATAAATAGTCTGCCCAGGTACGTCGGAATTCATAGCGCATCACGGTAGCATCGCCATCACTGATGCTTACGGTGACCTGCATCAGTTCATTGGTAAAGTTGCGGTTGCGCATCATATTTGCCGTTACCGTATTTACAAGTGCAGGAGCCAGAAGTTTTTCCGGCGTGGTTCCGATGATATTGATCGGGTCTGTATTTACACTTTCAAAATCCTTATCGCAAGAAGAGAGTGTGATGCTGAGCAAAAGCAGCCCTCCAATAGCTTTATTAATTATATTTTTCATCATTAAAAATTAAATTCCTACAACTAAGTTAAAACCGAAGGTTCTGGTAGATGGAAATTGTCCGATCTCAAAACCAGTAACAATGTCTGAACCGCTCATGGTTCCAAATTCAGGGTCGAACATTGGCCACGGAGACCAGATGAACAGGTTACGCCCGTAAACGCCGACGGTAACAGAAGACAGCCCTGTGTTTACCAGCCACTTCGGATGGAATGAATAATTCAGGCTGGCCTCTCTGAACTTAATGAAGTCGGTACTGAAAGTACTGCCTTCAGCATTCTCCGATCCCATTTGCGAGCGGTAGTAGTCGTCGATGTCATAAGCAATCACATCGTTCGGACGATAGCTTCCATCTGCGTTCCGGATCACTCCTTTGCCAATGATCCCGCTATACCTGCCTGGCAGTGTACTTTTCAGCTTGCCCTGTTCCACCATCTTATAATTCAGGAGCGAGTGTGCTACTGCACCGACCTGGGCGTCAAACAATACATTCATACTAAAACGCCTGTAATTGAAATTGTTACCAACGCTGAATTTGAATTTTGGGGTGGTATTGCCGAGGTAAACTACATCTGAAGTGATTTTTGCATTACCTGTGGCAGCGTCGTACACGATCTGTCCGTCGGGTGCCCGCTCATATCCTCTTCCATAAAGATCACCCATGCTCCCGCCGACCTTTGCTACGATCTGGCCGCCGGCAATCGGTCCGGTTCTCAGAATGATAGAACTGTCCGGCAGTGAAATTATTTTATTTTTGTTGGCCGCAAAAGTCATATAGGTCGACCAGGTGAAACCATCTTTGTGCTTTACAGGTGTGGCATTGAGGGCGACCTCGATACCTGAATTATTGATCTGGCCGGCATTGATGATTGCAGTGTTATAGCCCGATGCCCGGTCTACGGTGCGGGTAAGGATCTGATTTTTAGTATTGCCCACATAGTAGGCCACATCAAACCCAAGGCGGTCGTTGAACAGCCTTACATCGGCACCAAATTCATAAGTCACCGTTTTCAATGGTTTCAGATTCGGATTGGGCAAGGTGGAAGGGTTGGTTAGCGCACTATCCGGGTAGGTACCATTGGCGGCAAGGGAATAGGTATAAGATGTCCGGTAAGGCGTAGTACCGCCGCTACCTACCTGAGAGGCTGATAATCTGAGTTTCGCAAAACTGATGGCCTTAGGTAATTGCCACAGGTCTGACAAGACAAAGCTGGCGCTTGCCGAAGGATAGAAGAAGCCTACGTTATCTGTTCTGTTTGGCGTGGCCAGTACGCTGCTCCAATCCTGCCGGCCCGTGATATCGAGATAAAGAAAATTCTTATAACTGGTAGACAGCACACCATAAAAACTATTGATCCTATACCTGCTCGTATCCGGAATGGAGACCAGCGGATAAAGGTTATTCTCCAGGTAGTATGCGTCCGGTACTTTCAGTCCATCGGCCCGGATGTCCTTTTTGTTGTACCTGTTTTTTAGCTGGCTCCCTCCTGCAGTTGCTGTGACTGCAATGTCTTTACTGATCTTCGTATCGTATTTCAGCAAAAAGTCTATATTGGTTTCTTCTCCATAGATTTTTTGCTCGCGATATGAACCTGTAGGAAGCCTGCTTCCTGCATCGTAAGGCCGTTCCTGTGCCCGGTTTTCTGATGCGAGGTCTATAGAGCTGCGCAACTGCAGGCTCAGTTCCTTCGTGAACTGATAACTTGCCTGCACGTTCCCGGTAAGTCCGTTACGGCCTGTGCGGTTGATGAACTCATTGCTGATCGCATAAGGGTTTTCAGGAAAAGAGCTGAAAGGATATTTGATCAGTTTGTTTTCACTGCCGTTCACCCAGTAATTTTTTAGCCAGTTGATGTCTGCGCTCGGCTGCCAGAAGATATACCAATACATCAGCGACTGGTTGCCATATCCGTTGCCGGGCAGGTTGTCACTGTAACGGTTGTTATAGTTGGCCTTGGCCGAAATATTCAGTTTTGGCGTAATCTTCGAATTCACCGAAAGTGCAATCGAAGTACGCTCCATGCCGGTTTCCGGCACGATCCAGGTGTTGTTCTGATTGGTAACTGATAACCGGGCCGATGTGTTCTTATAAGCGCCGTCGAGCGTCAATGAGTTTGTCAGGTTTGTACCTGTCTGAAAGAAATCACGGATCTGGTTTTTATAAGGAACCCAGGGCGTTCTTACTGCTCCCTGCGTTTGGGTTACCGGGTCATACTGATAGAACATCTGCCCGTCAAAACGTGGTCCGTAGGCAGAACTTGTTCCACTGGTACTTGCTCCGTCGGAACTCGCTCCATAAGAATAGTAGGCTGCACCATCAAGACCCTGCCCGTACTCATATTGCAGATCCGGCCAGCGGTTCGGGCTTTCTACTGAACCATTTGAGGTAAATTTGATACCCAGACGTTTCTTTTTGGCATTCCCTGATTTTGTAGTGATAATGATGGCCCCGTTTGCACCCCTCTGACCATACAGGGCCGCTGCGCCGGGCCCCTTCAAGACAGTAACGCTCTCAATATCTTCCGGGTTGATGTCGTTTACACTGCTTCCATAGTCCGCAGGCATATTGTCACTTCCGGTTCCATATACCGCGTCTGAAGCATTTGAGGTACGTCTTCCACCGCTATTGTTGATTACAACACCATCTACAACAATAAGTGCCTCATTGTCTCCTGTCAGGTTATTCTCGCCCCGAAGAATGATCTTGTTGGAGCCGGCAGGACCCCCGTTGGAACGTACCAGATTCAAACCTGCTACCTTACCTGACAAGGCATCCGTCCAGTTGTTGGACACGGCGTCGGTGAGCTGATTGCTGTCTATTTTTGTTACTGCGTATCCCAGCGATTTTTCTTCTCTTTTAATATCCAGCGCAGTCACAATCACTTCGTTCAGATCATTAGATGAAGATTTCATTGATAAATCGAGTACTGCCGGTACTCCCGACTTTATGGCTACATTTTCCTGCCTTAATGTTTCAAAGGAGATGAAGCTCGCCTCAACAGTGTATATACCCGGAACAACATTCAGCGTGTAGCTTCCGTCTTCACGGCACTGTGCAGAAGCGTCGGCTGCAGGTATCCTTACCGAAGCACCGGGCAATGGCTGTCCGCTTTCATCGGTTACCTTACCGGTCAGCTTACCCTTGATCTGCGGCTTTGCCAGGATCAGGATGTTCTGACTCCCCGATTGCTTAAATGTGAACGCTGTTCCATTCAATAACAATTCCAAAACTTCCTTAACCGAACGTTCACCTTTTCCTATACGGATGATTCTTTTGTCATTTAATAATGTATTGCTGTAATTGATGGAAAAGCCGCTGAGCTTTTCCAATTGCTGAAACGCCTCCTTTAATGATATTCCCTCTGCGACGTAGGTGATTTTCCTGTCATTTACGATTTGTGCCTGGACTGCAACTACGTTGATGTATAGTTGTAAAAGTACCAGTATGGTTAACAACCATAACTTTTTCATATATTTATCTTAATTTATACTTATTTATTCCTGAGTTTAAATTCTAACTTAACGCCTGAGGATTGTCGCAAGCAATCTTCGGGCTTTTCACTTCTGCCGGGGTAGTGCTATTTCATAATCTTTCCTCCTTTTTGATGATGATTTGTAATAAAAATGTGATTTCCTTTTTGGGTAAATGCAAGACCTGAAAGCAGGCTTAAATTTTCCATGACCTGATTTATGGGCACATTTTTAAATTTTGCCGTCAACCTGGTTTTTCCCAATTCCTGATCTGTAAATTCAATTTTAACTCCGTATCTGTGCTCAAGTGACGCCGCGATCTCTCTTATGGGTGTATCATAAAAAATGAAATCGTTATTGATCCAGCCAGTTACAGCATCTGCATCTGCGGCGTTGAATGTATATAGTCCGCTTTGGGTATCGATCTCGATCTGCTCATCTGGCGTCAGATACCTGACCAGTTGTTGTAGTCCTTTCACGGCAGACATCACACCCACCTTTCCAGTTTTGACGGTAACGACTACTTTACTTTCCAGATCGAATGCCTTTACATTAAAAGATGTTCCCAATACTACTGTAGAAATCTCGCCGCTTATTACAATGAAAGGTCTTTTCGCCTGATGCACGACATCAAAGAATGCTTCTCCATTTAAGTAAACCGAGCGATTTGAAGCCATAAAATTCTTAGCGTATTTTATCCGGCTTCCGCCACTGAGGTATACGACCGAACTATCAGGAAGCACTATCTTCGAATGCTGACCATCCGGGTTACTGATCTCTGCAAATTCTTTTGACGCACGCCTGCCGGAAAAATTGTTATTATACCACAGCAAAGACGATATACCGATGAGTGTGCAGGCTGCCGCATATAACATCCGTCGCAGCTTTCTGGTATTTGTCTTTTCGTCCTGCCCTGCTTTAGAGACCTGAGCTTTTATTCGCTGCCGGGTATTCTCCTGCTGATCGGGCAGTTTGGTGTACTCTTTCGCCGCTTCAAGGATCCGGATCGTTTCTATGAACTGCTCCAGATTTTCAGCATGCGCCTCGATCCATTCCTGCAACTGTGTTAAGCCGCGATCATCGATCGTCTTATCAAAATACTCAACTATTAACCGGTAACTCTGATCTTCCATTTAAATTTGTCTCTATTGAGAAAGACAGATTTTCAGTGCCCGTTACGTAGCGGAGTGTATTAAGTTTAGATTAAGAAATGTTTAATTCCGGGAGCTGAAATTCGGGGAGTCCTTCAACAACTGGCGAAGCTGCCTGATGGCTTGGTATAAAGTGGTTTCAACTGTCCTCACAGAAATGCCGAGCAACTCCGAGATTCTGTTCTTTTCAAGATTGTCAATCCGGCTCATCAATAATACTTCGCGCTGACGGTCGGGAAGCATTTCTATCGTGCTGATGATCGTCTGACAGGACTCTCTGGCTGACAATATCTGAAAGGGAGTTTTGGTATCCTTTAAAATATGCTGTTTAGCGTCTATGTCTTCAAAAGAGTCGACCGGGTCTTTTTTCTTTTGATGGTGGTTTATTGAAAGGTTTTTGGCGGAAACAAACAGGTAGTTCTTTACGCTCGTAATTCGGATATCATTTCGGTTATCCCAAAGTCTGATGAACAGATCCGCTATGATTTCTTCTGATGCTTCATACTTACGGGTGTATACCGTGCAAAACTGGCAGAGTGGTTTATAATACCTGTTAAAAAGAGTCTCGAGGGCCAGATGGTCATCACTTTTCAAAAGGGCTGTCAATGCTTCATCTGTTAGTTCAGGATACATGCCGAATGCTGTGTTTCCGGCAAAATTAAGGATGTAATATTAGGCCAGTGTTAAATCATTAGGCCAAATCAACAACATTTATTACCAT
>DATFQH010000299.1:0-2838 GCA_035264385.1 Pedobacter sp. | reverse complement strand
AGGCCTGTTTGGCTTTTTCTAAAAAGAAGGTTATAATATCGACTGAAGATCTGATGTTATGGTCTTCGTCTAAAAGCTGGGACTTTGCCAAAAGGGACAGGACCTTTGGCAATTTTTCAAAATAATCTATTGAGATGTTCTCTACCTGTGAAAATTCTATCAATGCCTCAAGTCTGTATCTGGCGCCCGTTTCAGGAAGACTAGCTAGCAAATTATTTAGCATAGAATCTATACCGATCAATGCCAGCCGTTCGGCAGTGACGGCAATCATCTCCATGAACCGCGTAAATGCCCCGCTTGGCGATCCGTGTACCTCGTAGTATTTATAAGCCTCTGATTTGGTTATTGAATTAAAAAATATACTATCATAGTTCAGTTCATACAGATCCTTTCCCGATAGACGGTAAAGAAAATTAGAAAGATTCTTCTCAACGCTATCCAGCCATTCGGTAAATTCGTCAACTGATTTATTTTCTATAGCCTCAATGAGGGTATGGATATTCATTATTTTCTCGATTTCAGTTTTTTGTCAAAATCGATCAATTGATGTATCTCATCAAGATCAATGCTGGATGCATTATTCCTAATCAATTCAAAAAGTTGTCCTCTTGTAATACCGTATTTTGATAGCAAATGATGTAATAACATGGAATCTACTGGTATAGAATTGGAATAGTTTTTCTCTACCGCTTCATAGATCATATCTATTTTGTTGATCCTGCGATACATTGCTACCGTAGAGCCTAAAAAGGCATAGGAGTTGTTCTGATACTCATAGGTTCCTACTCTTACCGAACTGCTTTCCCTAAACTCGGCTCTTTGAAAGTCGAGGTAAGGAAAAAGACTATTGCTAATTCCCCCCTCAATTGCAAACCAATAGGCGCTTTCTATTACTAACCGATCTATGTATGAAGTAGATTTAAACTTTATTGATTGGTATTTTTGGCTTAGAGAAGCAAAGAAAGGATCATTTAAATTAAGGTTAGTGTCTTCCTTTATCATCGTCTTATACCCATAATACAGTCCAAGAACACCGAGCAAAAACTCAGAAACACTTTTGCTCATGGGTGAGTTATTTTCCATGAAGTTATTCCTTACCGCCTGCTTGTCTGTGTGCTGCCTACTCTTATTCGGAAAACGAGCAAGAAACAGCAAAGCCATTACTGGATAGTTTCGACTGATCAAATCATGATAAGCAATATCTTTATACGAAATTTGCTTCGCTTTTAGTTTTTCAAATTGCTCTATTATTTCTCTGAGTTCCTTTTGTTCGTCACTGCTGGCCAACTGGCTATTGGCAGCACTCAAGAGGGTAGTAATAGCAAAATCCAGATCCATCTCGACATTTTGATAAATAGCCTTCAATATCTGTTGAAAAAGAAGCCTTTGGATTGTTGTCAACTCAATATTACTTGGAAAAATGATGTATTTATATAACGCAATATCCTTTGTTGGCTTAATATTTACTCCACTATTTATTACACTTAATGCTGCCAAGTAATTTTGGGGATATTCTTCAAAATGGCTGGTTCGATCAGCATAAAATATCCCTGAGTTTTTCATGAATCCAAACATACCCAACAATTTATCATAACGATCAAGGATATCGTGCCACTTATCCACACCCCCATTCGGCGTCATCTTAAGTTCACCCAGATTAACGATGATGGGGTTTCGATTACTTGAAACAAAGCATATTTTTTCCTCGACAAAAAAGTCAGGAAAAGTCTTTGATGATGATATAAAAGTGGATTTCGCTGTATGGGAACTGAACATCATACTTCTTATCCTCGAGATAGGAATCGGAACCTCACATCGATACAATTCAGAGTCTGGTATCGGTATTAACTCTAGTTTATCAGTAATAATATCAAGAAGCGCGTCCTCCTCTTCAAAAGAATTAATCGGTTCCGGGGAAAGGATTATATTGTCGGGGAAAAGCGTAAAAAGGTCGCGCTTTCTGTTATCACTAATATAGATTTGGCTCTCCTCTAAGACAAGAGGGTAAATTATTCCTGCATTTAAGTAATGTGAAATATTTGAAGTTTTAAGATGTATAAAGAGCTGATTACCTGCTCTTTTTTCAGCACGGACATCACGACGAATAGTCTTATACGTATCCCCTCCTAATTCCAGTTGATTAGCGTTTTCTTTTTTTAAGTCTGAATCAATGAGTCTTTTTATCAAAACTTCTTTAACACCTTTCTCTGAGAGATTTCTGTCCTTGCAAAGCTGTCTTAGGCGGGTTGCCTCAAATTTTCTATATTCCATATTTATTGCGGCTAAAATGGTAAATCATCGTCATCAGATGGTTTGGGCAATTTTATTTTCGGTAAAATCAGTTTTCCTGTATCTATTAGTTGAAATGTATCTGTAGGAAACCGATCGAAATAATCAGGTAGCCTCTCTCCTTTTACAAGTAGATATAGGCTCTCCTTTGCCCTGGTAGCGCCGATGAAGTAATGTTCACCGGTACGGAACCATTTCCCATTTACTGTCTCCATGTTGGGCATAATTACAGTCTGAAATTCAAGACCTTGAGCAGACTTATATGTCGTTACCAAAACATTTTCTAACTCCTTCACATGCGCGATGTTATGGTGCATTGAACAACTAATGTTGAACTTTTTTATGGCGTTGCTATAATATTCCACTTCATCAACGTGGAAAACTATCACCGCAACATTTCGATCTCCCGCATCCATTAATAGTGTGTATAACTGAGCTAACTCACTATCCTGATCTGGGGTTATAAATATTGTAGGTTTGTCACTCCTTCCCTTTGGAATTTTTTCAACTGCCCGCTGATTGTTCACCCTTTCATTTTGATGTAGAAAA
>DATFQH010000298.1:0-4094 GCA_035264385.1 Pedobacter sp. | reverse complement strand
ACCATCAGCATAAATTACGAGCTCTACGACGGCATACCGTTGATCTGCAAATCGCTCAGTATTGAAAATAAGGGCAACACCGCTTTTAAGATCGACCGTGTAGTCAATGAAATTTTAGGATTGGTAGAAGAGCAGAGCGCTGTTGTTGGGTCAGCTGAAAAGATGGCCAAACAACAAGGCATCTATTTTGAAACGAACTACGCATTTAACAATGCCATGAGGTATGATATGAGCGACCAGACCACACACTGGAAGGTTGATTCCGCCTACACTTCACAGGTCAACTACAGTTACCAGACACCCTGCCTGCTGGAAATCTATCCTGAAAAGGCACCAGGAATAACTCTCGGCAAAGCTGAGGTGTTCCATTCCGTTCGCACATACGAATTGCTCATGGACAGTTACGATAGGGAACGAAGAGGGCTGGCCATCCGTAAAATGTACCAGACGATAGCGCCATGGACTACGGCAAACCCGATTTTTATGCACCTGGTCAGCGATAACGATGCACAGGTTCGTACAGCTATTGATCAGTGTGCGGCCACCGGCTATGAAGCACTGATCTTAAGTTTCGGCAGTCATTGCAATGTAGAAGACACCACTGCCCTCAACATTAAAAAATGGAAAGAAATTACTACCTACGCACATAGCAAAAATATTTTCATCGGAAGCTATTCGCTTTTCAGTTCCAGAAAAATAAGCGATCAGGATGATGTTATCGATCCCCGGACGGGCAAGCCAGGCGGTGCTTTCTTTGGCAATGCACCCTGCTTTGGCAGTGTTTGGGGGCTTGGCTACAGGGATAAGATCAAAACTTTTTACAAACAGACCGGATTTGATATCTGGGAAAATGACGGCCCTTATCCCGGCGACGTTTGCGCTTCGGTTAGCCACCCCGGTCACCAGGGGCTGGAAGACTCCCAATGGAAGCAAATGGAGATCCAGAAAGACCTCTACCGGTCATTAAATGAAGCGGGCGTCTATATCAACGCACCCGATTGGTATTTCCTGGACGGCACGCACAAGATAGCCATAGGATACAGGGAAGTAAACTTCTCCCTGCCGCGTGAAAATCAAATGATCCTGAACAGGCAAAATATCTACGACGGCACCTGGGAAAAGAATGCGTCGATGGGCTGGGGCTTTGTTCCGCTGACCAGATACCAGGGTGGAGGAGAAGAAGCCGTTCTGGAACCTTTAAAAGACCACCTGAAGGACTACGAGCAGCTCATGATGCAATACTATGGCGCCGGTGTGCAGGCCTGCTATCGTGGCCCAAGACTCTACGATACAGAAGCAACAAAGCAGACCGTCATCAAAGTAATCAACTGGTATAAAAAATACAGGGAGATCCTGAATTCAGAGATCATTCACCTGCGCAGGGCAGACGGCCGCGACTGGGACGGTATTCTTCACGTAAACCCCAATCTAAAGACAAAGGGAATGCTAATGCTGTACAATCCGCTGAAGCAAAAAATAACCAGGACCATCAAAGTTCCGCTTTATTACGCTGGCTTAACCAGTACGGCAAGCCTGCGCAAAAAAGACGGCCAGGCCAAAAGTTTTGCTTTAAACAGGAGCTACGAAATCGAATATACCTGTACCCTTGAGCCGGAAAGCTACACCTGGGTAGCTATAGAGTAATTATTCTATGGCTTCTACAATGCGGTTCCATTCCGGATGGCGTTTCAAATAAGCACCAACAAAAGGACACAAAGGAACCATTCTATACCCGTTATCTTCCAGATAAGTAAGTGTTTTCTCAACGATCGCCGTTGCCGTTCCCTTACCTTTCAGCTCTTCCGGCGCCTCGGTATGGATCAGCCAGATCTTCTTACTTCGCTCCTTAAATTCAATAAAGGTAGTGTATGCTCCGGTATTCAGTTCAAAGCGATTTTTTCCATCATTTTTTATCAATGGCACATTCAGGTACTCTTCGTTCATAACACAATTTTGCTGTTCGTAATAGGACAGTTCAAATTAATCATTTATAAATTGAGATCACAGATATTGAAGAGAATTAAAATACTTTGGGATATATCAAATGTTTGTGCTAAATTTAAAATAGATGTACGTATGTATGTACATTGACAAATGAAACCAAATATCTCGTATGAACCGTAGGCTTATTTATTTAATGCTGGGGCTTCTGGCTATTGTGTATGGCATACAGTCCTGTAACAGGCCTTCTGGCACTCCCGTTGCCGAAGAGGAAGTTCCGGATCAGATCAGCTACAATTTCCATGTAAGACCCATTCTTTCCGATAAGTGTTTTGCCTGTCATGGTCCGGATGCCAATAAAAGAGAAGCAGGGCTGCGGCTCGATCTTCCGGAAGAAGCATTTAAGGCACTAAAAGACAACCCCTCTGCACACGCCCTGGTACCCTTCAAACCCAATGCTTCCGAAGTATTTCTGCGTATTTCTTCAAAAGACTCTGCCGTTATGATGCCGCCGAAATCATCTAACCTCAAATTGTCTTCCTATGAAATTGCCGTTTTGCAAAAATGGATAAAGCAGGGGGCCAGGTATGAAAAGCACTGGGCCTTTACGCCTCCTAAACTACCTGCGGTGCCATCTGTTGCCAACAAGACATGGCCTAAAAATGAGATTGATCATTTTATCCTGAAAAAACTGGAGCAGAAGCACCTGGAGCCCAATAAAGAAGCCGATAAGGAACGACTGCTCAAACGGCTCAGTCTCGATCTGACCGGTCTGCCGCCAACCATAGCCATGATGGACCAGTTTCTGGCGGACAACAGCAGCAATGCTTATGATAAAATGGTAGACCAGTTACTCCAGAACCCGGCCTATGGCGAGAAGATGGCCCTGCACTGGCTCGATATTGCAAGATTTGCCGATTCTCACGGATATCAGGATGACAATTACAGATCGCAGTGGCCATGGCGCGACTGGGTGATCCATGCCTTCAATAAAAACATGCATTACGATCAGTTTATCAGTTGGCAGCTGGCCGGCGATCTGATGCCAAATTCCAGCAAAGAGCAATTACTCGCTACGGGTTTCAACAGGAACCACAAGATTACCGAAGAAGGTGGGGTAGTAGATGAAGAATACCGCGTTGAATACGTCACGGACCGTACCAATACCTTTGGCAAGGCCATTATCGGGGTTACACTCGAATGCGCCCATTGCCACGACCATAAATATGACCCATTCTCACAAAAAGAATATTATCAGGTCTTCGCTTTCTTTAATAATGTTAAAGAAGTAGGGATAGAAGGCGTAGTAGGCGGTCCGGAAACCTATGCCAAGAAACCCCTCATGGAAATCAGCAACGAAGACGTAAAGAACATTCTCACCTTCGTTAACAAACAGGATACCAACAGGCTTATCGTTTCTGTCATGGGCGATCAGGATACGCTAAGGAAAACCTACGTTCTGAACAGAGGTGTCTACGATGCCCATGGCGAAGAAGTAAGTGCCGGAACACCGAAATCTCTTTTGAGCTTCAGCGACAAGTATCCTAAAAATAGACTCGGGCTAACGCAATGGTTGTTTGACAAGCAAAATCCGTTAACTTCCAGGGTTTTTGTAAACCAGATCTGGCAGGAGATTTTCGGCCGCGGTATCGTAAAGACTTCAGGTGATTTCGGTATGCAGGGCGAGCTGCCAACACATCCCGAGTTGCTCGACTGGCTGGCGGTAGATTTTATGAACCATAACTGGGACATCAAACGGCTGATGAAGCAGATCGTCAGCACGGCCACTTATCGTCAGTCTGCCGTGGTAACACCAGAGAAGCTGGCAGCCGATCCCGATAATATTTTAATGGCAAGATCCTCCCGCTATCGTGTGCCGGCAGAGATCGTCAAAGATGTAGTTCTTGCCAGCAGCGGTCTTCTGGTCAAAACGATAGGCGGGCCAAGTGTAAAAGCTTATCAGCCACCCGGACTTTGGGAAGGCGCTACTTCCGGTCGTGGCCAGCTGGCTACCTATATCCAGGATCATGGCGAAAGTCTGTACCGCAGAGGGATGTACAATTTCATCAAACGTACGGTACCCCCGCCAAATATGGGGATATTCGACGCCAGCAACAGAGACCAGTGTGAGGTTAAACGAAACAAAACCAATA
>DATFQH010000297.1:0-5966 GCA_035264385.1 Pedobacter sp. | reverse complement strand
ATCCAGGTAAGCCTGCCATTCTGCTTTCCGCAAAGGTAAACCCTCTCTGATGGCGGGCTCATCAATCTGTATGATCTTGATTCCAGCTGCTTCCAGATCTTTCACTTCGTCGCGAATGGCCAAAGCAATCTGCGTGCAGGTCTCGGAGCGGGCCTGGTCATTCCGTACAAATGACCATTGTAAAATAGTTACCGGTCCGGTAAGCATACCTTTCATGTACTTGTCAGTAAGCGACTGCGCATAAGCCGTCCATTTCACGGTCATCGGTTTCGGTCGCGAAACATCCCCGAAGATAATCGGCGGCTTCACACACCGCGAACCGTAACTCTGCACCCATCCATTTTTTGAAAAGGCAAAGCCATTTAACTGCTCTCCGAAATATTCAACCATATCATTGCGCTCAAACTCACCATGTACAAGCACATCCAGGCCTATTTCTTCCTGCCATTTCACCGCCTTTTCAGTTTCTTCCGCAATCAGCTGCTCATACTCCAATGCCGAAATAGACCCGCTTTTGTATCTGGCCCTCCAGCTTCTCACCTCTGCGGTCTGCGGAAACGAACCGATTGTAGTCGTAGCATAAGCTGGCAGCTGCAATATATCCCGTTGCTTTAGCTTTCTCGAACTGAAAGGATGATGTCTTTCAGAATCGGTAGGAACAATAGCCCGTACCCTGGTTTTAACTTCCCTATCGTGAATTAATGCCGATGTTTTCCTGTTGCTGCTGGCCAATCTGTTTTCCTCCAGTTGATGCGCAATTACAGGATTGCTTTCACCCAGAGCAAGTTTTTTCAAGGTAACCAGTTCAGCAACCTTCTGCTTTGCAAAAGCAAGCCACTGTTTCACATCCAGAGGAAGATTTTCTTCGTTTGATTCATTGTCAAGGTCAACAGGCGTATGGATCAGTGAGCAGGAAGGCGCAATCCAAACCCTGTCTTTTCCCAAAACCTCAACCGCTTTTTCAATCTGAACAATAGAACTGTCAAAATCATTTTTCCAGATATTCCTGCCGTCAACTATACCCAGCGAGAGAATCTTTCTCGCATCAATGCAACTCAGCACCTCGTCCAATTGTGCGGGTGCCCTAACCAGGTCAACATGAAGCACATTGATCGGCAATGAGTTGGCAAGAGCCAGGTTATTGCCCAATCCCTCAAAATAAGTAGCCAATACGATTTTTACTGCCGGATATACTTTTCGGATTTCTTTATATACATAGCTGAAGGCCTTTTGTTCCTTTTCAGAGATGTCGAGGCCAAGAAATGGCTCGTCAAACTGTATATACCTTGCACCAAGGGCATCAAGTTTACCCACAATCTCAAGATATACGGGAAGCAGATTTTTAATCAGGTCTATCTTTTCAAATCCCCCTTCTTTTTCTTTGCCCAGCAAAAGGTACGAAACAGGCCCGATCAGTACAGGCTTTGTAATGATCCCGAGTTGTTTGGCTTCATAAAATTCGTCAATGATCTTTGTGGAGAACAGTTTAAACTGCTGATCTTTATAGAATTCCGGAACAATATAATGATAATTGGTATCGAACCACTTGGTCATTTCCATAGCTACGATATCCAATCCTTCTTTTTGATAACCCCGTGCCATCGCAAAATACAGGTCGAGTTCGGTATTTCCCTGGGTAAGAATTACATCGTTGTAACGTTTCGGAATAGCTCCGAACAATAAGGAGTGGTCAAGTACCAGATCATAAAACGAAAAGTCGTTTGACGGCATGATATCAATTCCTGCATCCTTCTGAAGTTCCCAATTGGCGTGGCGGATGTTCTTTCCAACCTGAAGTACACTCTTAAATGTGCTTTTTCCTGCCCAATAATTTTCGCAGGCCTTTTTTAGTTCCCGGTGACTACCAATTCTCGGGTAGCCAAGATTTTGCGTTTGCATCTTTTTTTAACTTTTTAAATGGTTAATTATCATTTTGAAGCGTTCCTTTTAATCGTCAGCACCAAACAGGAGTCCTATGCCGGACTTTCCTTTGAATGCAATAATTAAAGAACTAAATATTAAATTTAACTCTAACTATAAGCATTAAATTCCTTTCAAATCTAATAACTAAGATTTTACAACTGTACTTTAGTTCACAATAAAGGACAAAAATCTTTTATAACTAAATTCACAGAATATTGTACTTTTGGGGCTCGATTTTTTATCTGATAAAAGAAAATTATGCTATGGAAGAATTAGACGAAACAGATCTGTCACTGCTTAAACTATTGGGTGGCAATTCCAGTTTTACAATTAAGGAACTGGCCGCCAAAGTAAACCTTTCCCCTTCTCCTGTTTTTGAACGGGTCAAAAGGCTGGAAGGAAACGGCTATATCAAAAAGTACATTGCCATTCTGGATGCCGAAAAACTCAATTACGGATTGATCGTCTTTTGCAACATCAAACTCAAGCAACACGACAAAAACATTGGCCACCAGTTTGTAACCGACATCCTGGCTATAGAAGAGGTAGTGGAGTGCTATAACATTTCCGGCGACTTTGATTTTCTACTGAAAGTTTATGCCAGGGATATGAAGCATTATCAGGATTTTGTATTTAACAAACTGGGATCGGTGAAGAGCATTGGAAGCACCCACAGTACATTTGTCATGTGCGAGAACAAAAACTCATACAATATCAATCTTTAATGCTCGCCCAACACCATATCTTTCAGGGCATACATATTCGCGACCGCCTCTCCCATGGTATTGTTAAAATAAGTGTAAACCGTTTTTCCTTCTGCTATCCAGTCCCGGATATAGCCTGCATACTCATAAAGTACCTCCTCGGGATAACTACCCCTGTAACTGCCATCCGGGCCATGAAAGCGCAGGTAAACAAAAGGCAGCTCAGCGTCCAGCATGGGTGTAATGGCAGGGGGCTTATCCTGAATCACCATGGCCATTCCGTAATCTTCCAGTAGTTGATAAACGTCGTCATGATAAAGGGAAACATGCCGGAACTCCAGTGCAATGTTCCAGGCGCCTTCAGCATCATTTTCCCGTAACAATCCCATTAGCAGCGCCAGTTGCTTCAGGTTACCCATACGTACACTACCCGGGAACTGAACCAAAAGACAACCCTTTTTATCACCTGCAAAAGATATTACTTCCATAAAACGCCTTACCGCTTCCGGGTCGAAAGCCAACCCCTTATTATGAGTAATATCTCTGGATAACTTAAAACTGAACTTAAAATGCTCAGGCACATCATCCGCCCATTTTCTAACTGTAGAAGCCATCGGCACCTTATAAAATGAACTGTTGATCTCTATACTGTTCATCAGCGACCCGTAAAAGCACAACCGGCTTTTATCCTTGAATTCTGCGGGATAAAAAAGCTTATTGCGTACGGGCAACAGCAAACCACTGGTACCTGAATAATATAGAGATGAGGTTTCTTTCATAAATGTTCCGATTGCTAACCAACACGCTGGAAGAATTAATGTTTGAAGAACTGAATTATACCAGATTTATACGGATAACTGCAAACCTGAAACTCCACTTTTAAAAAAAGGTAAAAACAAAATGAAATTTAAACGGTTGTAACCTCAAATCTTAACCTTAAACATACAATCATGGGAAATTTACTTTATGTTATCGCAGTCATTTTAGTCATCATCTGGGCGATCAGTTTCTTCGGCGGGTATTATACCGGCGGAATCATCCACACACTGGTAGTGATCGCTATCATAGCCATCATTCTGGGCGTCATCCGAAGAGCTTAAATATTTATAAAAGGCCCTTAGAGGGCCTTTTATTATTACCTTTTGCCTGGTGGCATTATAAGACTGTATCCACCTCCGACGCATTCGATTTTAGACAAGCAAATAATAAAGCTCCAGGACTAAAACTAGTTGGGCTCGAGATTGTTCTACAAAGCCATATACTGATCGTGATTGCCCATGCAAGAAACTACTACTTCGAAGAAGAAATTAATTGTTTCAAGACTGCTGCTGATATTGGGCCTGGCGATCTTATTATCTGCTGAGGGATATTTTGGTTATCAGCTGCACAATCTTTCAGAACAACAGGAAAAGATTAAGGAAGATTATTCCAATATCAATAACATCACCTTCGGGCTTTTCTCGGTAGAGCAATGGCGGGATAAGGTGTCTGGCATTGTTAATCACCAGATCCGGGATTTTAAACTGACACCAAAACAGAAAAAAGAGCTTCGTACAGAGATTGAGCAAATTATACTCGCGCTGATTGATAAAGCAGAGGCGCTGGTCAATAAGCCTAAAAAAACTATAGGTGGCAAAATAAAGAAATTTGCCATTAAGACATTCGTAAATACCGATAAGATCAGGGAGCAGGTTCCTGAGTTTGCCACAACAATAATCGCCAAAGTTGACAATCGAAGCAATAAAAACGAGCTGAGTAAAATGGCGATGTCCAAGTTTAATGCCCTCGAACGTGCAGAATATCTGGATAGCACAGTAGCTGCTACTAAGGCGGCAACAGATAAGGTCTATAAAAAATATGGCGTTTCCTCAGCTGATGAATTAAACAACAAGCTACTCTCATCGCTGTCCCGCATCAGAACCGCAACTTATGGCTACTCGTTCGCCATGCTGGCCTGCATCGTAGTGGTACTCTCAATTTGGTGGATCTTCAGAAAACGGACAGAGCTGCATGCCACTCTTTTCATCATGTCGCTGATGTTTGCATTCATCCTGCTTGCCATAGGGCTGACAGCCTCTATGATTGAGGTAGATGCCCGGATCAAATCACTGGATTTTGTACTGCTCGGCGAACATGTTATCTTCGAAAATCAGGTGCTGTTCTTCCAAAGCAAAAGTATTCTCGACGTCGTAACAGTATTGATAGCCCAACCCGCTATGGATTCGGTATTGGTGGGGGTCTTGATCCTGGTCTTCAGCATCCTCTTCCCGGTCATGAAACTAAGCGCTACCGGCATCCACTTGCTGAGCAAAAAGAAAATTGCCGAAAATAAGATCATCAAATATTTTGCCTTTCAATCGGGTAAATGGAGCATGGCCGATGTAATTGTTATCGCCATATTAATGGTTTACATTGGGTTAAACGGTCTGTTAGAAAGCCAGCTGAAAGGTCTTAACATAAAAAGTGAAGATTTAACGGTAATCACGACCAACAATACAGCGCTCCAGCCCGGCTTCATCATCTTCATTAGTTTCGTATTATACGGCCTCATTTTGTCGACCATACTAAAATTCATCTCTCCTCATGACTCCCATTAAAACAACAAGCTGGTCAGGCATCCTGCTCATCGCCGGGTTAAGTATCCTGCTCTGCGGAGAAGCGTATTTTGGTTACCGGGTATCTGAACTATCCGGCAAGCAGGAGCAGATCAAGGAAGACTATAGCGTTGCCAATAACATCACCTTCGGCATTTTTTCGGTCGATCAGTGGCGGGAGAAGATTGCGGCGATAGTAGACGGAAAGATTACTGAGTTTGACATGACGGCCGAACAGAAAAAAGAACTTCAGGAGAAAGTTGAAAAACAACTGAACCGTCTTGTCAACAAAGCGGTGGCCGAGATCAATAAGCCTCAGAAGAGCTTGGGTGGAAAACTGAAAAAACTTGCCTTCAATGCTTTCGTAGACCCCGATGACCTTCATGAGCAGGTACCCTCGTTCGCCAGCACCATCGTCAACAGGCTTAACAAACCCGCCAGTAAGAAAAGAATCAAAAGCATTGTAACCAGCAAAGTCGACCAGCTTGAAAAAGAGACTTACGACAATAGTGAGCCTGCAAGCGTTACGGTAACCAGGCACATCTATCGCAAATACCATGTTTCCAATGTTGCCGCATTTGAGAAAAAGATCAATTCAGAGCTGACGGCAATCCGCAAGCTCACTTACAATTATGCCTACGCGATGGTGGGCTGCGTTATATTGGCCCTTGGTTTTTGGTTACTGATGAGAAAGCAGGTCCGTCTTCGAACCACGCTATATATCATGTCGCTTTTATTTGCATTT
>DATFQH010000296.1:0-9096 GCA_035264385.1 Pedobacter sp. | reverse complement strand
TGGCTTCTTCCGTCCTTTTGCCTTTACCTCCCAGGCCTGCAGGATGGGTACAAAGGGATTGTACTTTACAGTGATGGGAAAATAATTCTGCAGGCCGATGAAGTCAAAGTCGAAACTAAGACGCTCTGTATGTCGCCAGGTTGAATGCTGGATGGTAAACTTTTCCATCACATCCCAATCTGTTTCAGGATAACCCATGCCTAGTGTGGGCTCAATAAACAGGCGGTTCATCAGGCAGTCAAACCTTGCGGCGGCCGTAATGTCGGCTTCACTCTGTGTATAGGGTATTACTTCAGAGCAGGAAAAACTCGTCCCGATGTTAGATCCGCTTACTTCTGCCCTTAGAATCCGTCCCCCGTCTGCCTGTGCGATAGCGGTATGGTGCACAGCTGAAAAAAAATTAGTGAGGCCGGTTTTTCCAGGTGCATGGATACCCAGCATATAACCCAGTGAGGTAAAGCCAAAGGGCTCGTTCAGTACGATCCAGTTCTTTACTTTGTCGCCGTAGGCGATTGCGCAGATCCTCACAAATTCATTAAAGGCATGGTTGATGCTGTATGCTGTCCAGCCCCCGTGTTGCTCCAGTGCTTCGGGCAGATCCCAATGATACAGGGTAACATAGGGTTCAAGTCCGTTGAGTAAACATTCATCAATGACATCATGATAAAACCTGAGACCTGCTTCGTTGATACTCCCGGTTCCGTTTGGGAGTATTCTGGGCCAGGATATTGAAAATCTGAATACATTGAAGCCCAGTGTTTTTACCAGTTTGATATCCTGGGGATACCTATGATAAAAATCGCAGGTTATCAGGGGTTGATGTCCCTTTCTGATCTTTCCTGAGCGTTTTGAAAAGGTATCCCAAATGGATGGTCCTTTTCCATACATTTCAGCGGCCCCTTCAATTTGTGCGGCTGCAACCGCCACACCCCACGAAAAATCAGGCCCAAAGTCAGATGCTTTAATCATATCTTCTATATATCAGGGCAATATGGGATAAAGGTATTAACTTAATGTTAAGCCGATCTGTTTCAGCAGCAGCGCCGCGTTAAATGTTTTGCAGGGTCCGTGCTTCAGCTTATAATCAAATTCCATTTCGCCTTTACTGATCTGTATGTCAAAATGATAATTCCGTATTTTTTCGGGGTGATCTGTCTCCATTTCAGAAAGCTGGAGATCGTGGGTAGCAAACAGGGCGGGAGTTCCCTGAGCAATCAATTTTTCTATAAATACCTTCGAGCCCAGGTATTTATCCCTGCTATTGGTGCCCCTTAGCATCTCATCGATCAGTACAAATGAATTGGCAGAAGCTACAGTGGTGTCCAGGATCATCTTTAACCTGTTCAGCTCTGCCTTGAAGGTAGATGTCTGGTCGTTAAGTGAATCTTTGATACGCATATAGCTGAGCACCTCAAATATAGACAGTGATAAGCTACCAGCACACACCGGAGCTCCTGCGAACGCCAGTACCATGTTTATGCCTGCGGTCCTTAGGAAGGTGCTCTTACCTGCCATATTGGAGCCTGTAACAATATCTACCGTTTGCCGGTCCGGGAGGTTAAAATTATTTAACACGCGTTCCTTTTCCCTGATCAATGGGTGCCCCAACGCTGTTCCGGTAAATCTGAAGGTATCTTCGATCACAGGAAAATTCCATTCAGGTTCATTGTAGGTAAGGGTGGCAAAAGAAATCAGCTCTTCAAACTGACTGATTCTGTAGAGGCCTTTGACCAGGTGTGAAGACGACCGGGAATGCCAGTTGGCCAGGCTAACGGAACATCTCAGATCCCACAGCAAGAACAGGTTAAGAAAAGCACTCACAAAGATATTCAGTCTTGCGTCGAACGCTTGAATGATCGAAGACAATTGCCTGATCTGTTCACTGATCATCTCGCCATTGAACATGCCTCGTAAATAATCACTTTTCCAACTAGTTTCTTCTGTCCATTTGATGGTTCCTGCAAATGCATTTAAAAGATTTGAGCCACCGGTAAAACCATAATAAACCTTGTTGATATCGGACATATAAGAAAAAGTAAATCCGGCATTGAAAAGGAGGAGCAGCCCAAAGATCTTCCAGAGCAAGCCATTATAAATTACACTTGCCAACAGCAGACCAATACTAAGCAGAGGAGCAAATTTGACATACAACCTTAAAAATTTACCTGAGGTAAAACCCAGCTGTGCCGGCAGCTGATGCTGGAGCTTATGTTCTATTGCCCTCAGCTGCGATGGATCATGGTCCTGTAGTATTGCCCTGAAATGAAAAGTTTGTTCTATACAGCCTGTCAATTCTGTTATGGCTTTCTGCCGTTCCAGAATCGTTGCTTTATCTCCAGCTTTTCCCAAGTGCCTGGCCAGTAGTCCAAGCCCTTTCTCTGTATTGCACCTGTTGATGGAAGCAAAAAGGGATCTCTGGCCATAAATATCCAGATCAGAGGCATAATGGTGAAGTTCACTGCTATAATCTTCACCAGCCGAATAACCGTTTCCGCCGGTTGTCAGGTGGTCTATTTCATTCTGATATATCCACAGCAGCTTCAGCGCGTATTCCAGCTCGGCCTGTACTTTACTTTGTTTTTTCACAAGAACCAGAAAAAGCACGACGGGAACCATAGCAAACATTCCAAATACCCACGAATATCCTACATTGATGATCAAGGCTACAACCAGTATCTCCAGAACAAATAGCCCGAGTCTTGAAAAAGAAATTTTGTTGAGTTTATTTTTCAGACCATCGACTTGTGCTTGCTGCAATGCCACATTTTTTTCATAACCTGCCAAAATATCGTGCTTTGTTCTGCTCATTATATTATGTTTGTTCTTAAATTTAAAATTCGGAGGCACTGTGTTTCTGCTGCCTTCCCGATAAATATAGGGAATACCAAATTAGCCCAAGAATTAGATGAAGATTACACTACTTGTTACAGGCAAGACCGAGGAAAAATACCTGACAGAGGGCATAGAAAAATACTTGAACCGCCTGAAACACTATATCAGTTTTAATTTGATAATTATCCCCGAGATAAAGAATACGAAAAACCTGAGTGAGGCACAGCAAAAAAGTAAGGAGGCTGAACTGATCTTAAAGCAGGTGAGTAATATAGACACTGTTATCCTGCTCGATGAAAAAGGAAAGAAGTATACGTCTGTACTATTTGCGGGCTACCTGAACAAACAGATGATCGGAAGTGTTCAACATATAACGTTTATAATAGGGGGGGCTTATGGTTTTGATGAGACGGTCTATAAGCGCGCAAATGGCAGCATGTCCCTTTCGGATATGACATTTTCTCATCAAATGGTTCGTCTTTTTTTTGTGGAGCAACTTTACCGCGCTTTCAGTATTTTAAAAGGTGAACCTTATCATCATGAATAAATTTGTGGAATTTCGTTCCGCTACTCATCATTAATAAAAAAGGAGGCTTTTATGCAGTTACCAGGTGATTTTAAAAGAAACTACAAATTCAAAAGTGATAAAAAGAAAGACCGGCTGAGCTATATTATCGCCATTATCCTTTCAGCGATCGCATTTGCCCTGATCTGGTATTTTGGATAACCATAATTAAGGCCTTACAGATAGGCCTTTAAATGGCTTGCCTTTTTATCTTTTCGCAGAATATCTAAAGCTTTTGATTTATTCATCAATACGCATTGAACAGACAAATCCATTTCATTTGCGATGTCGTCTACAAACTTTGCACTATCACAAGACAATCCATAGTGCAGCAATAGTATCTGTCGCTGTCTGCGTGGCAGTGTATTCAGTGCCGACCTAACGTCTTTAGAAAGTCCTTCAGCAATCAGCACGGTATCTGGTGGAGCAAAAGTATCGTCTTCTAGTATGGCGAGTAATCCGTGCTTTTCTTCCTCAGTACAGATGTCATCAAATGAAACACAATGTATGCTGTTCTGATAGCAATCTCTGACCTTGTCGGCACTGAGGTTTGTATAGTCTATGATCTCTTCCTGTGTAGGTAAACGCTCCAGTATCTGTTCAAGTTCCTGCTCAGCTTTCCATACATCGCCTTGGTTCAGGATGCGATTTGTTGGCAGTCTTACGATTCTTTTTTGCTCATTGATGGCAAATATGATCGACTGTCTGATCCACCACACGGCAAATGAAATAAATTTAAAGCCCTTGGTGTGATCAAAACGCTCCGCAGCCTTCATCAGACCCAGGTTGCCTTCGGCGATCAGATCCGGTAGCATTATTCCGTTTCCCTCATATTTTTTAGCAACAGAGACCACAAACCTCAGGTTGGCATTGACCAGCATATTTAGTGCAGCCCGGTCTCCTTCTTTTATTTTCTGTGCAAGCTTAACTTCTTCTTCGGCAGTTAGTAGCGGGTATTTCTTGATCTCCAGAAGATACCTCATTACGGTTTCATTTTCCCTGTGGGTAATTGACTTATCTATTTTGAGTTCTCTCATCAGGACAGTTTGGCTTTAGTTTTTGATGGCACTAAGGTCAGCAGACAGTCAGTTAATTCAATGGACTTCAGTATTTTCCGAAAATTATTCAGAAGAAGACGCAGCAGGCAAAACTAAATTCCGGCTGTTAAAATTGCTAAATCGTTTTTTGCAAATTTTGTTTACACGATCATTTGTGTAATTGAAAAGTTTGTTCTTTATTTGCAGCACGTTGAACCGCAAAACACGTGTTCATGTATACCTAAATTGTAATGTTTTTTGATTTTTGGAACAATAATGTTTAGGCTATATGAACAATTTTATGTTAGATCAAATCGATCTTGATATCCTTCGCCTGCTGCAGGAAGACGCGAGGCTTACCAATAAGGAACTTGCTGTAAAGCTGCACAAAAGTGCAAGCACTATGTTTGAACGGGTAAACCGGCTGAAGGAAAATGGCTTTATAAAAGGAAGCATTATTCTGATCAACAGGGAAAAATTCGGCGAGCTTTGGGTGACCTTTACCCAGGTACAGCTAAATGATCACCGGGGTGAAGCACTTATTGCTTTTCAGAATGAAGTTATACAGTTTCCGGAAGTATTGGAGTGTTATCATACCACAGGCAATTTTGACTTTCTGCTTAAAATAGTGGTCAGCAATATGGTCGCTTATAACGAGGTTATTGTCCAGAAGCTGGCAACTTTGAAAAATGTAGGTTCTCTTCAGAGCTGTTTTGTGGTAAATGAGGCTAAAAGGAATTTAGCCTATCCACTCAAAAACCGAACCTGAGATCAGGAAATTGCCTTTTTTACGTTAAAAGCATTACCTTAAAGGCTTGAATTATACTATGACCAGGTACGCTTACATCAGATATCTTCTGCTTGCTTTGCTCTCGTTTAGCTCTGCATACAGTTTTTCGCAGACTGGGAAAGCAGAGGCTCAGGTACAGGATGCCATAAAAAAATATAACGCTGTAGGCCTTTCCGTAGCAGTAGTAAAAAAGGGAAAGGTCATCTATACCCATTCTTTCGGATTGAAGGATGTTGAACAGGGCATTCCGCTTACGGAAAATACGTTGTTTAGAATCGCATCCATCTCCAAGTCATTTTCTGCGACTGCTATTATGCAGCTTGTCGATGAGGGAAGGTTGAACCTTGATGAGGATTTCAGCAGATTAGTGGGTTTCAAAGTCCGTAATCCAAAATACCCCGATAAGATCATTAGCCTGAAAATGGTGATGTCACATACCTCAAGTATCAACGATAGCCAGGGTTACTTCAATCTCGATGCTATAAATCCGGATAAAAATCCGGATTGGGCCAAATGTTACAATACTTATGTGCCCGGTGCAGGATACCAATACTGCAACCTGAATTATAACATGATCGGTGCTATAATTGAAAAGCTGGGCGGCGAGCGCTTTGACCAGTATGTAAAACACCGTATACTGGATCCGTTGAAATTATATGGGGGCTATTGCGTGGATTCCCTGGATAATAGCAGATTTGCAAAACTTTATGTATATGACACGACAGCAGGAAAATACATGGCCGATCCTATGGCTTATGCCCCGAGAAGGGAAGAGCTGGGCAGATATGTGATGGGTTACAGTACCCCTGTTCTCTCACCCACAGGGGGTATGAAAATAACAGTTCCTGATCTTGCACGGTATATGATCATGCACATGAATATGGGGAAATCCAATGGGGTAAAAGTCATCTCTGCGAAGAGTGCAGCGCTCATGCAAACTAAAATATCAGAGGAGGAAGGTTATGGGCTGGCTATCCGCACTGTGACCGGCCTGATCCCGGGCAAAGTCATGAAAGGACATACCGGTTCCGCATACGGACTGTATAGCACCATGTTCTTTCAGCCGGAAGAGAAGTTTGGATTTGTTGTAATTACCAATGGTTGTAACGCCAGCTACACCAATGAATTTAATGACCTGCTTGCTGCCACGGTCAATATTTTGTTCGAAAACTTTATTCAATAAAAAGGGGTTATTAAACCCCCTTTTTACTTGTCATACTAGCCTTTTTTGCTGGCTGCGCGGTTTTTGCCGGAGCCTTTGCGTTGGAAGGTTTTGGAGTAGCCTTTGGCTTTTTTTCTATCTTTTCTTCAGCCTTCACCGTTTCACTATCCGAATCGACAGCAGCTGCTTCTTCGCTAAATAAAGGAAGATCCTTCAATAAATGATACCAGCTCACGATCTTCTTCATGTCAGAGGTATAAACCTTTTCACGGTCGTGATCGGGTGCAATCTCTTCAAAGAATTTTTTTAACTCTGCTCCGTCCGATTTCGCATCAGGAACATTGCTTTTTGTTGCAGCAATTTTTGCGAGTACATCGACCAGCTTAAGGTCATCATCCTGACCATAAATGGTAATATCTTCCAGGGAAGCTAATTTTGTGGTGGTGATATTGGCCACAATCTTAACTTTCTGAGCATCCAGACTCTCAAGGACATAACCACCTTTATTCTGTCCTACTAATCTAAATAGGCCCGGTCTGCCGGATACTGCTACTATTCCTCTTAAATTCATATTAATCTTCGATTACTTCTATTCCTAAAATCTTGTCGCCTTGTCTGATATCATCTACAATATCTACATTTTCTATGACTTTACCGAAACAGGTATGGTTTCTGTCAAGATGTGCTGTATTATCTCTGCTATGACAGATGAAAAACTGTGATCCCCCTGTATTTCTTCCTGCATGCGCCATAGAAAGAACACCACGGTCGTGATATTGGTTCTCGCCTGTCAGTTCGCAATCGATCTTATAACCCGGGCCACCTGTACCTGCCAAATGGGCCTTAGCAGGATCTTTGGAGTTAGGGCATCCGCCCTGGATCATAAAATTAGGGATAACCCTGTGAAACGTAACGCCATCATAAAATCCTTCAGCAGCTAATTTCTTGAAGTTAGCCACTGCTATTGGCGCATCCTGTTCATAGAACTGAACAGTCATGTCACCTTTCTCTGTTTTAATTATTGCTTTGCTCATCGTAATTTTTGTAAAGGGCCAAACATAGTTAAAATTGGCCTCATATCCAAAAACGACAAACGGTAACCGCTATTCTTAAAGCATTGATCTTTTATACTTTCGCTGCGCTGATTGCAGAGGCTTGCCCTCTTTTCAAGGTCGCACACAGACATCAATACCATAGCAGACTTTTGAACGTTGAGTTTTAAGCTATATATTTACACGGATGCCGCACAAAATCCTATAAATCGTATGTTTAAGAGAACCATTTTGCTTTGCTTGTTGCTGCTGAGTAGTATTGTCCTGAGGGCTTCATCTATATTGATCTTCATGGATGAGGACCAGAAAAATCATTTAAAGGCTTATGGGATTGCTTACTGGAGTATCCGGCAGACAGCAGATGTAAGCTGGCTGCTCAATTACCGGGGCGGGAGTTTCCTTATCAACTACAATAAGGGTATTGAAGATGAATGCAAAACAAGAGGTGTTTCTTATCAGGTAGTGCCGGATGGTAAGGTAACAGCCATTTTAAATGAAATCAGCGACCCTCAGGTCAACATGGAAATGGTGAAGCTGGAGAAAGCTCCGAAGATCGCGGTGTACTCTCCTAAAAGCAAACTCCCCTGGGATGATGCGGTAACAATGGTGCTGACCTATGCCGAAATTCCCTATGACGTTATATATGACGATGATGTGTTGATAGATAAGTTGTCCGGCTATGACTGGCTCCACCTGCATCATGAGGATTTTACCGGCCAGTACGGGCGTTTCTGGACCTCTTTTCGAAATGCAAGCTGGTATCGTGACGATGTAAAGAACCAGGAAGCTACAGCAAAGAAAAATGGTTTTAAAAAGGTTTCTGAGATGAAGCTGGCAGTAGCCAAACGGATCAGAGCGTTTTGTGCGGGCGGGGGGTTTTTATTTGCGATGTGTTCGGGCACTGATAGTTTTGACATCGCCCTGAGCGCAGAGGGTGTGGATATCTGTGAAAGTATGTTTGATGGTGACGGTGCAGATCCGCAGGCACAGCGCAAACTGGACTTCAGCAAAACCTTTGCTTTTAAAGATTTCAGACTGGATGTCAATCCTAATAATTACGAATTTTCTAATATCGATGTGACACAGACCAGAACGCTGATCCAATCCAATGATTATTTTACTTTGTTTGATTTTTCAGCAAAATGGGACTTGGTGCCAACCATGCTCACACAAAATCATGATAAAGTGATCAAGGGTTTTATGGGTCAGACTACTGCTTTTAAGAAGAGTCTGGTAAAACCGAGCATTACTGTACTGGGAGAAAACAAGGGGGCTGAAGAAGTCCGGTATCTCAATGGGGAGATCGGAAAGGGTCAGTTCACATTTTATGGCGGCCATGATCCTGAAGATTACCAGCATCAGGTGGGAGATCCCCCAACCGACCTGAACCTGCATCCCAATTCACCCGGATACAGGCTGATCCTCAACAATGTTTTATTTCCTGCGGCTAAAAAGAAACCGCAAAAGACTTAATCGTAAAAATTCCAGCTTACCCCAAACTTGAGGAGCTGCCTGTCGGGCATTGGATACCGGTCGACCGTATAATAGCCTTTTGAGAAAAGGCCCTGGTTAACATAGTCGAACTTCAGAAATATATTTGCCCGGCGTAGACTCGCCTTTACCCATAAGTCGACAATTGGCTCGGTATCAAGCGTAAC
>DATFQH010000295.1:0-3776 GCA_035264385.1 Pedobacter sp. | reverse complement strand
TTTTCTAGGCGGTTTGAACCGGCAGATCGAACATCATCTTTTTCCGAAAGTTTGCCATATCCATTATGCTAAAATCGGTGAGATTGTGAAGCAGACGGCTGAGGAATTCAACATTCCTTATATCGAGAATACTACCTTCCTTTCGGCACTCAGGTCACATTACCGGATGCTTAAAAAATTCGCGAAAGCATAACCCGGATTTTAATACGCGAATCATACCCTTAGCAAACCCCGGAATGCTCTGGCAGCATAATACGATTCTGCACCATTGTGATACACAAAGATTTTGCCATAGCGATAATCGGCAAAGATAGCGCCGCCAAGCTTTCTGATCTCTGCGGGCGTTTGCAGCCAGCTTGACGTTTTCGTGTCAAACTTCCCGAGTTTTTGCAAGTTGTTGTATTGTTCCTCCGTCAGCAATTCGATACCCATTTCTGCAGCCACATCGATCACATTATTTGCCGGTTTATGTTCTTTTCTCGAATCCAGTGCTGCGCGGTCGTAACATAGGCTTCTGCGTCCCTTAGGACTTTCAGCCGAACAATCACAAAAAGTATATTCACCCGTTTTTTCATCATAACCAACAACATCAGGCTCACCTCCGGTGCTTTCCATGTCGTCAAGAATCCACATTTTATCAGGACTGGCCTCCAGCTTTTCCCGTACAGCGTCCCATTCAAGACCCGTATGACGACTCATGTTTTTCTCGAAGCGGACTTTCAGCGTACTAAGTAATTCTTCACGCTGTTCGGTCAGCAATTCCTTTTTATTACTTTTCATATTGACTGTTTTTTTATTTAATTGAATGAAACGGATTTTCTGTCAGCAGGTCTGAAGCACCAGGATACAACTGTCAGGATTAATAATAACAATGAGGGAAATATTTTGCCGGGGACGCTGCCACTTACAATATGTGACAATGCCGCTCCCGACATGGCAAAGAAAAATCCTGCATAGGCCCATTCTTTAAGTATAGGGAATTTAGGGATAAGCACTGCTATCACACCCAGAATTTTCCAGATTCCGAGTATGGTCAACAAATAGAGTGGATAGCCCAAACGAGTAATTTGAGCTAATTCTTCTTTAACCTGAAGTAATTGCACCAGCCCTGTCGAAAACATGCCAAGCGCCAGCCAGACTGTAGCGATCCAATAGATAATTTTATGTGTTTTCGTATTCATAATGTGTTATTTCAACTTGCTTAGGATTTCCTGCAATCTTCCATGTGCCATATTGATGCCCTGGGCGAAAGGTAACTGGAGTATCTGATCCCTATCTGCAACTGATTTGTATACCATATGCATCCGGAGTTTGCTGGTGTCTTTTGTAACTTTTTCGAATTCCAGGTATTCCAGCCAGACAGGAAAAGGAGTATTCTCCATTTCAAATGTCCTTGTGATTTTTTCGTTTGGGCTAAACTCATGGATCACTCCATTGAATCTGTATTTATTTCCTTTGGGGTCTGTTGTTTCGAATTGATAACTGCCATGCTTTTTGTTTTCTAGTTTCAGCACCTTCGTCCCCATCCATTGTTCAACAATTTCAGACACTTCATATGCTTTAAAAAGTAGTTCGAGTGGCAAATCAAATTCTCTTATGATCACTAATTCCTGTTTGCCATCCTCGGCATTGATTTTAGTTTTCTGTTCCATATTTCTATTCGTTCGGTTTGTAATGTTTCATTAGGGATTCCAGCTTATTGAATCTATCGTCCCACATTTTGCGAAAGGGTTCAATGAACTCAGCGACTTCTCTCATGTTTTTTGCATTGGTGTGGTAATGGATTTCACGCCCACTTTGTTCTTGTTCAAGCAATTCGCATTCAATTAATATCTGCAGGTGTTTTGAAACCGTCGGTCTTGCCGTATCGAAGTTCGCAGCTATAGCGCCTGCTGTCATAGACTGTGAAGCGACCAGCAGGAGTATAGCTCTTCTTGTGGGATCTGCTATAGCCTGAAATACATCTCGCCTTAAATTCATTCTGTAGTCATTTGACTACAAATATATGTGTAGTTATTTAACTACACAAATGTTTGTTCATTTTTTTACGAAACTATAAAAGTTTGACATTTTTAAACTCGAGATCCATAGCCGGAAGATACAATTATTGCAGGAATCGATATTTTTATACTACTGAGAAATTAGACCAGACTGCCGCATAGCCACGGAGTGACTAAAACTGCTACCTGAAAATCAGCTGATATCAACCGTTTGCGTAAATTATTGCCTTGAATGTTGTCGATATTTTTATACTTTTAAGGACATTAATGCTTTTTGCGGTAACCATTGACCTAAATTGCCATACATATAACTATTTATTGAATTCTTAAAACTAAATCATGACCAACCAAACAAAAACATCTGTAATTCCTCCTATCGCCATTATTGGTGCCCTGTTTTTCATCTTCGGATTTGTAACCTGGCTGAATTCAGTACTGATACCTTATCTGAAAATTGCTTGTGAACTAACTAATTTCGAATCGTACCTTGTAGCGTTTGCCTTTTATATCGCTTATTTTGTAATGGCGCTACCTTCAGCATGGGTACTTAAGAAAACAGGGTTTAAGAAAGGTATGGCTGTGGGTCTGGTAATTATGGCTGTTGGTGCACTTATTTTTATCCCTGCGGCGCTTACCCGGACCTATACACTCTTTCTTTTAGGCTTGTTCATTCAGGGAACAGGACTTGCAGTACTGCAAACTGCTTCAAATCCATACATTACGATTTTAGGGCCTGTGGAAAGTGCAGCGAAACGAATAAGTATTATGGGAATCTGTAACAAGGTGGCCGGTTCGATTGCGCCAATATTATTGGGAGCAGTTACTTTGAAAGATGCAGACGCGGTAACGGGGCGAATAGCAGGAATGGGACTTGCGGAGAAGGCACTTGAACTTGATCTGCTGGCACAAAAGGTGATCCTGCCATATGTGGCTATTATCGGTGTGCTGGTTATCCTTGCGGTTTTGATTTACTTCTCAAGTCTTCCTGAAATTGACACTGAAAGTGAAGATGAAGAGGTAGCTCTTGCAAATACAAATAAGACCAGTATCATGCAATTTCCACATCTGTTACTTGGAGCATTAACATTATTCCTATATGTAGGTGTGGAAGTAATGGCGGGCGATACTGTAATCAGTTACGGATCATCTGTAGGAATTCCCTTATCTGAAGCTAAGTTTTTCACTACATATACTTTAGTAAGTATGATCGTTGGTTACGTGATAGGCATTCTATGTATTCCAAAATATTTCAGCCAGCAGACCGCACTTAAATTATCTGCTATTTTGGGAGTGCTGCTTACCTTTGCAGCTATTTTTACAACTGGTTACGTATCGGTGTTGATGATCTCACTACTTGGATTGGCAAATTCGTTAATGTGGCCAGCCATATGGCCATTGGCGATTACAGGCCTTGGCCGATTTACCAAAACAGGAGCATCCTTGCTGATCATGGGTATTTCAGGAGGTGCACTGTTGCCTTTGCTTTATGGTTATTTGGCCGACGTCGTAAATGCACAACAAGCCTACTGGATCATGGCACCTTGTTATCTGTTTATTTGGTACTATGCGGTGTCGGGTCATAAAGTAAGATTTAAGGGATAATCAGTTTATCTCCATTTTGAACAAAATGAACAGTTCTCATTTTTAACAATAGTGCCTAAAAAGACTATTTTTAAAGAATACGGAAATTGGGTGCCGTACAATTTAAGGGAATTGGCTTATGTTCATGCAGCTGGGGAGAAAACTGAATGATATTTCAATCTCAAAAAAGCTCTA
>DATFQH010000294.1:0-7825 GCA_035264385.1 Pedobacter sp. | reverse complement strand
GGCCCGCTGCGGGACTAACAGCCAGCTGGTGATAGTTTCTGGTAGTAGCCACATACGCATTGTCAATATGCCAATAAATCGAAGCACCGGCACTGCGATGGGTAGCATTGAACACAACTTTACCACGCGTACCATCAAATTCGACAGGAATGTAAACACTTGCGTAGTTTTTCGGATAGATCATCTCCATCACAGCATTGCTTCCGGCATCACCGCAACCCTGTTTGTATGGTGGCAGTTCCTTATAATCGCTGTTTTTGATCTTATAATAATATTCCATTGCCGGTGGCAGAATAAACCAGGGCCGGTGCAGCATCAGTGAGGGCTGTTCGCAGGCATCAGTAACCCGGTAGGTCCCGGTATGGTCCAGATGTACGATTTTATGATAGGGGCAAAGGATCGTTTTCTCAGCTGCCGGCGATACCAGCTGCTGAATCTTATCGGTACAATATTCACCGGCCTTATATCCGCTCTGCCGGCATACCAACATGGTTTTTAATTTATTTTTTGGTGTTTTAAACCATTTACCAGAGGGCAACTGTTTAAAAATATCGAACATTACCGGTGCAGCAGCGTCGATGCCCGTTAAGCCCGGGCGACCCTCACCATCGGCATTGCCCACCCATACACACACTACATACTGCGGTGTGAGACCTATCGCCCAGGCATCTCTAAAGCCGAAACTGGTTCCGGTCTTCCAGGCAAGTCGCTGTGAAGAAGAAAACTGTTCCCACAATCCCTCTTCGCCGGGACGCATCAGCTCTTCCATCGCGTTAAAAGTGTTCCAGATAGCGCCGTGGTCTGCCACAGAACTAACCTGCGTTTCGTATTTGTCAAAACGCTCATCCCTGATCCTGCTGATTACCGGTGCATCATAATCATGCGGATTATACCGGCCATTATAATCATTAAAATGGTTTAGTGTTCTTGCCATCCCCATATATACCTTTGCCAGATCCCACATGGTTACCTCACTGCCGCCCAAAATCAGTGACAGGCCATAATGGTCTGCCGGCCGGTTCAGCGTGCTGATGCCCATTTGCTTTAATTTATCATAGAAGCGCTGATACTTATAGTTCTGCAGCATCTTTACCGCAGGGATGTTTAGAGAACGACTCAGGGCTCTATCTGCGGGGATAGCACCATCATAGCCCAGATCATAGTTTTGAGGTGAATAGCCGCCTATTTGAGTGGGTATGTCCGGAACCAGTGTTTTAGGCAGAATGAATCCGTCATTCAGCATACTGGCATAAAGCAGCGGCTTCAGCGTACTTCCGGGGCTCCTTGGTGCCCTGATCATATCTACATGGCTCTCCAGTTCCTTATTTTCCGGTTGATAAATGTTGCCCGCATAACTGATCACAGTGCCAGCCTTTACATCCAGAACCAATGCTGCGATGTTGTTGATGTCATTTGCCCTGTACCGGTTATTATACCGCTTTAAAAGTTCATTTACACGGAGTTGCAGGTCGTAATTTAAAGTAGAGGTAATCCTTGTCGGGATATAGGTTCCTTTAGAATCATCCGTAGTGGCCGCATCAACCTCGCTTTTAAATCTGTTCAGCAAGTGAGGTGCATGATGTGGCAGTTCAATGGGGCTGCCAGGGATCGGTTCAAGTTTAGAAAGATCCGCAGTCTGCCTGTCTATGATATTTAAAGCCGCCATTCTATCCAGCAGATCATTTCTTTTTTTGATCAGCCTCGGGCTGTTTTTTCCGGGATGCACCAGTGAAGGACTATTGGGTAATACGGCCAGTGTAGCCATCTCACCCCAGGATAACCGCGCCGCACTCCGGCCGAAATATCGCCATGCGGCAGCATCAAGGCCTACTACGTTACTTCCGAAAGGAGCATTGGCAGCATAAAGCCTCAAAATGTCGGGTTTGGAATCGGTTACCTCAAGCCTGAGCGCCAGTAATACCTCAATCAGTTTTTGCCATAAGGTACGGCTTTCACGCCTGGACAGACGAATGACCTGCATGGTTAGCGTGCTACCACCACTGACTACACTTTTAGCCCTCAGGTTTTGCCGCATCGCTCTTGCCATGGCGATCACATCTACACCCGGATGATTATAAAAACGCTTGTCCTCAAATGCGAGGATACATTTTGCGAATTTATCAGGTACAGTATCAGCGGCCGGAAAACGCCATTGCCCGTCTTTGGCAATAGCCGCGCTCAGCAGTTCTCCGCTGGCAGCCTCTACAACGAATGAAGTAGGGCTGACAAATAATCGTGAAGGCAGCGCGAAAACAAATGCCAGCAGCAATGCAGCACAGATGAGGTCTGAAATAAAGATGCTTCGCCGGATTATTTTATCACCTGCACCCATTTTCCACCTTCAGTTGCACTGATATTGTTATTGTACATCGCTTCACACTGCACAGCGGACAAATAGTATTTGCCAATATATGAAGCATTTAACAGCACTTTGTAAACAACGGTTTCATTTTCACGAAGATTGAAATAAGTAAACACCCGGTCATCTCTGACATCCCTGTAAGTATACGGTGATGAAGCAATGATGCTTTCATTGTCATTTACCCTGGTGTTGATGATTTCCCATCCTGAAGGGAAGATCTGGGTAAGCGCCATTTGCTCATAATAACCCATCCTGCCAGGGTTGTCTATCGTAACCTCTGCATAGAAATCTGTTCCCTGTTTCAGCAGTACCGGATCTATAATCTTGCCGTTCAACAGCTTATAGTTGATCGTCATGCCCAATACATCCGGATTGCCGGGCAGAAAAGTATTTTGCCCTGCTGCCGGCTGGCCCTGGAGGATCAAACGGGCAAACAGTACCTTTTCACTCGTGTTCACCAATGATACCCCGCCTTTAAATGCCAAAGGAGTGCTGATCACATATTGTGCTGAATTTACGCTACCCTTTTTGCCATCTATGGTATAACTATATTTCAATGCCGAAGCACTGCTGTTCTGTCCGCAGAACTTAGCAATAGCCAATAAGCTATAAGCAGTGGTCTGTGTACTGTACCATTCGTCTTTGCCCAGTTTAGCAGCCAGGGTTTGCAGGATCTGCGCTGCAGTTGAGGTTCTTCCCAAAAGTGTCAGCGTTTCAAGGATCATGGCCTCATCGCGTACATCAGAGCCATAAGTACCCCCCAATTGGTTATAAGGCTGTATTTCGATTGAAAGACCTCTGATTAATTTATTAGCTGCATCGGCCTGTCCTGCAAGTTTATATGCAGCCGCAAGGCGCCATTTGGCCGTTACAGACAGGTATTCAAAACCCCTCAGTCTGTTCATCGCACCCATATCCGGTCTTTTTGCAAGCGCCAGCACATAAAGTCTGTAAGACTGCAGCAGATCACCACCATAGAAATTGTTACTGTTTGGTGCCCAGACAGATGCCTTTGCCTTCAGGTAGCGCAACAATTCATCTGCCATGCCAACAGGAAGCGAATATCCTGCATTTTGAGCTTCAACAAGGAAATGACCGGCATAATTGCTTCCCCACTCATCTGAGGAACCTTCTCCCGGCCAGTAGCTCAGACCACCGTCAGGCGTCTGGAAACCGCGCAGTCTGTTAATGCCCGCTTTGATATTTCTTTCCGTATTCGCCTTTTGCTGATCATTCAGTACTGTCAGTTTACTTAAAAACAATTGGGGAAATGCCGATGAAGTAGTTTGTTCTACACAGCCATGCGGATATTGCATCAGATAGCCCAATCTCTTTTTCAGATCGATAGGAGGTATAGATGAAAGTTCTATTGCACCTGAATTGGTGCCCGCCATGCCTATCGCCGCATATTTACTGGTCCAGCCTTCACCCGGCTGAATGACTGCCGAAACTACATTAGTTATAAATGGATTAGGATTGCGTACATCCAGCTCTACTTCATAGACAGCCTTTTCAGCACCGCTTTGAGCAATCAGTTTTACCTTCGCCACACCAGTAAGTTCCGGTGCTTTGATCTCAAAATAAGCCAGCTGTTCCCCTGGTTGCTTAAAGGACATTTGTCTGGTAGCGCTGCCCAGTATTTCGAGTTTCTGTGCCTGAAGCTGAAGGGTTACATTTTTTAAATTCGATTCAGTTGCAAAAACCGTAGCCGGAAGGGTAAAGGTTTCACCAGGGCCGATCACCCTCGGCAGCGTAGCCAGTAGCATCAGTGGTTTTTTAACCTGTACCGACTTCTCCGCTGATCCGTAGGCACCGTCCTGTCCGGCAATTACCATAGTACGCACTGCACCGATATATTGAGGCAGTTTAAATTTATGAGTTTTACTTTCACCTTTGCCCAGCGCAAAAGGCCCCAGATATTTTACAACAGGCACGAATCTGTTCGCCTTCGCCGGGTTCAGGTTCCGGTTTACCGAACCATCACCACCGATACTTAATATCCGTTCCAGGTTGCCGCCCCATGCACCAAGCACATAGTCAAACAAATCCCAGGTCTTAACGCCAAGTCCTTCACGTGCATAAAATACAGCATGAGGATCAGGAGTTTTAAATCTGGTCAGATCAAGTAATCCTTCATCCACAATAGCAATGGTATAAGTCATAGCCTTGCCATTCTGTTCGGCCACCGTAATGGTATTTTCAGTCTCCGGCTTAATCTTATCGGCCATCCTGATCACTGGTTTCAGGATCGTCTGCGGATCTTCTATCAGCAAAGGTACGGCGCCATACATCCTGATCGGCAGATCGTTAACAGTTTGTGCATGCGGCTGAAGCAGGGTTACATTGGCAAATACATTGGGTGCCATCGCCGCCTCTGCCTTAAAGGTAAACTGAGTCTGTCCCGGCTTGGTATCCGTCCAGAAGGTCTTCAATACCCGGCTGCCATTTTCTATGGAAATAAATGCCCTGCCTCCTTTACCTGAAGGAATGGTAAGTACTACATCTTCGCCCACATTGTATTTTGGCTTATTAGCAGTGAAAGACAACATAGAAGCCTCGGTAGGGTTGCTGCCCTGTTCACGCTGTGCCCAGCCAGGCCAGTCCACATAGACCGATTTTCCGGTTACATGACCACCGTTCAGATCCCTTACCAGAATCAGGTAACGGCCCCATTCAGGCTCATCGATCCGCAGGTTCCAGTTGCCCTTTCCATTAGATAAAATGATATTCTCCTTCTTAATCAGTTTGTTATAAGAGTTTTGCGTAAAGTTGGCGAAAGAATTTTCATCATCCTGTTCCCACCACCAGCGCCATTGTACTTTATAAAGTTCTACCTCGACAGTCTTACCACCCTGAACCAACTTCCCGTTTCTGTCTACATTAACAATATTCACCAGATGGTCCTTACCCGTCACGAGCATTCCACTCAACTGTTCACCATCAGGGGTCTTTATGCCATAATAATTATTGTATACATGATAAGGAATGCTGAAGTTGTCTATGCTGAATCCGCCTCCGGCTTCAAAGACCTTAGTCGTAAAATTGGCCTTTAACATGCCTGGAGCTGTATTGTTTTCATTCAAACTGGTATTCACCCTGGCAACGCCCTGCTCGTTTAATGTACCTTCAAAAATGGTCTTCAGCTGCGACTGGAACAATACCGTAGGATTGTCAAACTCATAAGCTTCAAACCCCTTAAAGGTTGTCTTCATCGTATTGAGGTTCACATCAACTTTAGCCTTCAGGTTTTTACCCGGAGAACCAAAAAGCCAGCTGGCCGAAAGCGTAGCATAAGATGCCCCGCCAATCCCCAGATAACCAGCATTACCCGTGTTGAAATTGATCTTCAACCGGTTCGGCATTACCGTCTCAACCTTGATTGTTTTGGTAAATACAGAACCACCGGCCTTAACCTTAGCAAGCCAGTTACCTGTAGGGGCAGTGCTTTCCGTTGCTGTTCTGAAACTGTAAAAACCATTTAAAGGTTTACCATTGATATTCCGTTTAATCAATTGTCCCTGTGGATTATATAATTCGAAAGTCACAGGGTATCCACCCGGAAGTTTTTTAAGTTTATCTTCCAGAATAAATGAGAGAAATACCGAATCGCCAGGGCGCCATACACCACGTTCTCCATAGATAAAACCCTTCAGCCCGTTTTGTACCACATCACCACTTACATCAAATCTGCTCAGGGGCAGGGAGCTTCCGTCGTCGAGTTTCAGGTATCCGCGTTCATCGCCATTTTTGGCGATCAGCAGGAATGGCTTGCGTTTAAGATCAAAGCTGGCCATACCGTCACCATCTGTTTTAACAGACATGATCTGCTGCTTTTGATAATCCAGCAACTCCAGGGTAACGCCGCCCAGGGGCTTGGCAGTCAGCAGATCGGTGGCTACAATAAGCATGCTGTTGTCGTTGCCCCGTTTAGCGATCAGGCCGATATTTGATGCCATAACATTTCTGCTGGCCCATTTTTCATTGGTATAGTAAGATGGGGTACATGGGTTTTCACGGTCCTCCCAGCGATAATTATTAGGATAGAAGTCGGAATAACGCTGCCAGAACTCATCGTCTTCATCTATCTTCTCGCCGTAATTATAATAATTTTCCTCATCGCCGCCGGCAACCTCCCCATCTGTAGCTGCACATTTATAAACATTATATGCTTGTCTGAAACCGATAGTAATCCTGTACATGGCACCCGGTTCAGTCTTCAGCAGTTTGTCAAGGTCTAAAGTAAACCTGTTCTTTTTATGCAGGTTAAGCCCCTTGTCTTCGTCCAGCCTGATCGTTTTCTGTACAACTGGTCGGCCCACCCGCCTTAGTTCATACCCATCTTTATAGTTGTTGTTTTGGAAAAATTGGGGGATGTTGTTTTCATAGATCTTAATGATCGTTACATCAACAGCCTTCAGGTTCACAGCCTCAAAAGGCATCACGAGTTTACCCGAATTAGGCAATATGGTACCACTTCCGGCTATAACCACGGAAGGAAGCTTGTTTTCAAACAGGATATTGGCAGTTTTAGACTGGGCCAATTTTACTCCGTTGATATTTTCTATACCCTGATTCACCACAAACGAATAATTGCCTTCCAGTGCTGCGCCAGAATATACCTTTACCTGGCTGCCGTCAATAGTAAACCGCAAATCTGCTGATGATCCTGCCAGTGTGATGAGGCCAGAAAGATCCTGTGCTACGCTTAAAGGCTCAGAGAACTGCACCAGGGCATAATCTTCCTGCTCCTGTACAGACTTCATATCCAGAATCTTAAATTCATTAAGAGCGGGTACCTGCAGTACAACATCACCCTTGCTATCCGCATCAATCGGGCCGCCCGACCAGATCAGGTTAAGCTTCTGACTTTCACTGGTCTTGCGGATACTGTCTATTGTGAAAACTGAACTGTGATCAGCTGCATTGTGCTGCCATTTTATCTTCAGGTCTTGCTTGAAATCTATTTTCAGTGTTTTTTCAATTGCCTTCAGGTCTTCTTCATCAGAGGTACTGATCTCACCAGACAACTTCATATAATCCATAGAAGTATTGTTTTGAGATACCAGTCCGTTATTACTGAGGCTCAGGCCCGGTTTAATGACCCGGAAGTCAAACTCAAACTCTTCGAGGCCCTCTTCAGTATCGGTAACCTTAGCGAGGTTAAAGGAAGCTTCATAATCCTCTCCCGGTTCCAGAGGGTCATCCGGTCTGAACTCAATGGTTTGCGCATCAATCCAGTAAGATTTACCCTTAATAGAAGGGGAGAAGCTAAACAAATCCCTGTTGTCGGCAACGCCGACATCGCCCATGGTTTTTACCTGGTTGGCAAGATGGACGGTTATAAAACTCTTTTTTGAAATGGTTCCTGAGGTGTAAGCCTCAATGTATTCGGCATATTTTTGATTATAATCATGTGCCTTTTCCTTTTTAAAGAAGAAAAATGCTGCCGCTCCAATAACAATT
>DATFQH010000293.1:0-4896 GCA_035264385.1 Pedobacter sp. | reverse complement strand
AACCTGGATGAGGGGAGAAGGAAGGGACGAGTTTTTGCTCCATCTCTTAGATAAGGGAGTGCCCCTGAGCATCTGGGGTAATGGCTGGGAAAAAAGTTATTTATTTCCACGGCTTAAAGGCGTTTTGAAAGGTCCAAATCTCGAAGGCAGAGATTATATCGCCGCTATTCAGGGCGCTAAAATCTGCATCGGATTGTTATCTGAAGGAAACAGAGATTTGCACACCACAAGGTCTTTCGAGGTACCTTATGCAGGTGGGCTGCTTTGCGCAAAGCGGACTACAGAACATTCAGCTCTTTATCTAGAAGATCAGGAGGCCGTTTTTTGGTCAGACGCAGAGGAATGTGCTTTACATTGTCTCCGTTTGCTTAAAGATAACAGAAGAGAAGAAATACGCCTTTCCGGTATGAGAAAGGTAAGGATGATTGGCGCTGGAAATGAAGATATCTGCCGCAAAATAATGGAAGAACTTTATGTCTGAACTGATTATATCCCGACTTGGTTTCGGCATGTCCGGTATTGCAGGCAGCGGGAATTCTGCACACCAGCAGCGGCTGGTGAAGACTGCTATCGACTATGGTATCACCCATTTCGATGTAGCGCCATTCTATGGATCGGGCGATGCCGAAAAAATACTTGGTGATATCCTGAGATCTTGCCCTGAAACAGTCACCATCACAACAAAATTCGGTCTGCACCCGGTAAAGGTTCCGGGAAGGTTGCGTTCCATTGCACGCCCGATACTGCGCAGGATGTCAGGATTGAAAACATTGGCAGTTAAATTGGTGAGCTATGGGCATTCGCCTGATTTGCAAAAATTTAATCCTGGTGATCTGTTGAACTCAGCCGAGGCAAGTATGAGGAAACTGGGACGCCCTGCTAATATTTTTCTGCTTCATGATGTGGCGCAAGGTCTGGCTGAAAGTGAGCCGGTCGTGACGGAGCTTCAGCAGTTAAAGGCTTCCGGTTTCAGCACTTTAACCGGCGTTTCGGGTTCCGAGCGGGAGCTGAAAAATCTATGTGTGGCTTATCCCGGAGTCTATTCATTTGTGCAACTGGAAAACAGTCTGACGAGTCATGCAGATACAAGTTTCTTTACGGCAAATGAGGCTCGTTGCATTACACACCGTGCCATTCTGGGTGGTTATCAAGAACTGAATTCTCTTTTCCGATTCAGACCCGGCTTCCGTCAAATCTGGAACAGAGAAATCGGAATTGACATCGCAAACCATGACAATCTTACACAAATCTTGCTGGAACTCGCACTTAGCGAAAATATAAACGGTTCTGTACTCTTTTCAACTACTAACCCGGGACGGATCAAAATAGCCGCTGCCGCAATCCAAAATCCGCTGCTCAGTACCGTCCAGTGCCAGCGCATGCGTATGCTTTTTCAGGACGTTTACCTGCACCCCATTGACCGCAAGGTTTAAAAGAACACTACGATGTATATGAACTATGAAGATTTAGCCCCGGGAGACCTGGAAGCTGATGTATGTGTAATCGGTGCAGGTGCCGCAGGTTTTGCCTGTGCAAAGCATCTTTTAAGCTCGGGTATGAAGGTTCTGGTCGTAGAGGGTGGCCTTGAGCAATACCATCAGGCGGCTGCAGATCTTCACAAAAGTGAAGTGCGTGGCTTTCACCATACAGGTATTCACGATGCCCGCGAACGTGTCGTGGGTGGTACAACCACTAAATGGGGCGGACAGGCTTTACCATTTATGGCTGAAGATTTTAAAGTCCGTCCACATGTGAAGTTAAGCGGCTGGCCGATCTCACTGAATGAGCTGATGCCCTATTATAAAATGGCAGAATCCATACTGGGAACCGATGTAAGCGTACCATACGAATATAAGCCCTGGTCAGATTCGGGCATTCCAATTCCTGACCTTAATCAGGGTGCACTGGATCTGTTTGTTACCAAATGGTGCAAGATTCCCAACTTCGCTTTGCAGCATGGCTCTGCCGTTCGTGATTCAGATGAGGTTACCCTGTTATACAATGCAAATGTACTCGAGCTGATTCCCGGTCCGGATAAATCAGCTGTAGCGGCTGTAAAAATTCGTTCGCTGGGCGGTAAAGAAAGTTTGGTTAAAGCACGGGTATTTATCGCAGCGGGCGGAGCCATTGAGTCTGTACGGCTTTTTCTGAACTCCGTTCAGTTTGGCACCACAGGGCCGGGTAATGCAGGCGGAAAGGTTGGCCTCTATTTCCAGGATCACGTTGCAGCGGTTGTTGGACAGGTCATTCCGGTATCCAGGACGGATTTTCAAAATCTTTTTGACTCTTTTTACCGCAACGGGTTTAAATATTTCCCAAGGCTTAGGTTAAATCCCGATCGGGCAGAGAAGCAGAATATACTGCATGCCTCCGCGCAGATTGTTTATTCTTCTGAGGCAAACGATCCCCTGACGCAGGCCAAGCAAATGCTGACAGCGATTAGGAAAAAAGAAGCCACCGTGGGTTTCAGAGACCTGATTAAACTGGCTAATCCATATCACCTGCTAAGGCTCGCCCGTGCAGTTATGCGCTGGAAGATTGAAAAAAGGGGTTCCTCTCCAGAGAAAGGGCCCATCTGGCTGGAAATCCACAGTGAACAGGAACCTTCCCTGCAAAGTACAATTAGCCTGAGCGATCAGCGGGATGAGATGGGCATGAGGAGGGTAAGTCTGCACTGGCACGTCTCTGCGCTAACCGCCAGAACAATTCGGGAAACCGCCGGATTGGTGAGCAGGGAATTCAAGGCGGCTGGAATCGCCGAGGTCAGACTCGAACCCTGGGTAAATGGTGCTGTCGCAGACGGGACACGTTGGATGACCGATGTTTATCACCAGGCGGGAGGACTACGCATGTCCGAATATGAAAACGATGGAGTGGTCGACCGGGACTGCAAGGTTTTTGGTTTAAGTAATCTTTACGTGGCCAGTTCCGCCGTGTTTCCGACGTCGAGCTTTTCTAACCCCACTATGACTACCATCGCATTGTCTCTCCGGATTTGCGACAGGATAAAAAGTATTCACAACAACAACTAAATATCAATAACATGTCTGTTAACTTATTAGTATTTGAGTCACATCCGGTTCAATACAGGGTGCCGGTTTGGCAAACGATGGAAAAATTGAAGCCGGGTTCTGTCCATGTCGCCTACGCATCTGATTGTTCCGTGAGGGGACATATGGACAAGGAGTTTGGTCACAAGGTAGCCTGGGATATCCCTATGCTTAGCGGCTATGCACATTCTGTCTTAAACTGTGAAAACGGAATACCGCTAGCGGGTTGGGGAACCCTAACCGGCGAGGGAGTTGGCGGGCTGATCAGGCAAATCAAACCCTCGGCAGTACTGCTCACCGGGTTCAATTACCGGTTCGATTTGATGGCCTGTCTGGCAGCCAGAAAGCACCGCATTCCGGTCTGGCTCCGTTGTGAGACCCAGGACCACGCTTTAAAGCGTTCCCGATTAAAAGCGGTCTTCCGCTCTATCGTATATCATATTGCCTATCTGGCAATTGACCGCATATTTTACATTGGGGAGCTCAATAAACTGCACTATCTGAAACATGCAGTCGACGCAATGCAGCTCAAGCCAGCCAGATATGGAACTGAAGATCGTTTTGAGGGAATGAATACCCCCAGGAAAACCGAATTGCGGGAACAGGGAAGAAATCAGACGGGTATTGCCGCTGATTCATTTGTAATCGGCTTTTCAGGAAAACTGATCTCAAAAAAGTCTCCTGAAATTCTTTACGCTATGCTGGAACATCTGGCACCTTCCTTAAGAGCAAGGACCACCCTTTACTTTATGGGTAGTGGCGAGTTGCTGGAGGAGCTTCAGCAACTCGCCACTATGGCATTGAAGCGCTATAATGTGAAAAGTCATTTTACCGGTTTCGTAAACCAGTCGCAGCTGGCCTCCCATTATCTGGTGATGGACATCATGGTGCTGCCTTCCAGAAAAATGGGCGAGACCTGGGGTTTGGTGGCAAACGAAGCGATGCAGTCCGGTTGCGGTGTGATCGTGAGTGATGCGGTTGGCTGCAGTAAAGATTTCGGAGGATGGGAACGCTTTCGCGTATTCCCTGAGGGCGATGCAAAAGAGCTTGCTGTCAAAGCAGAATCACTGTCGGTATACACACGCGATTTTGACTGGGCCACAGAAAATCTACAGGCATATTCTATTGAAGCGACAGCAGAATCATTACTAAAGGAACTAACCACCTAGTATCATGCATATTGTATTTTTTTCAAACCCGGATTTTTTCGGGTCTCAAAAACGGCCGGCTTTCTCCAGTATGCCGCGTTTTACCCACATGCTGGCCGAAGGAATGGCAAACAGGGGGCACAGCGTGTCTATCTGGGCACCTGGCTCTACCCTTTTCAAATTTCCGGTTAGCGGAGTCTTGAAAAAATGGATGGGTAACCTGGATCAGTATGTTGTATTCCCGTCCGATGTGAAAAAGCGGTTAAAGGAAAGCCCTGAAGAAACCCTGTTTGTTTTCACAGATCAGGCTCAGGGACCTTGGGTTCCGTTGGTTCATAACCGCAGGCATGTGATGCATTGTCACGATTTTCTTGCGCAATGGTCGGCCCTTGGAGTAATTGCCGAAAACAAGACGGGCTGGACCGGCAGAAGATACCAGCGTTTTATCCGGAATGGATTCGGGTATTGCCGCAATTTCATCTCCGGTTCCCAGAAAACAAACGACGATCTACAAAAACTCACCAATACCCGGCACGCCGGTCTGAGTGTGGTTTACAATGGTCTGGACGATTTGTACAGACCAATGAATTCGGCAAAGGCAAGAACGGTATTGGCAAACAAGATCGGGCTGGAACTCAAAGACGGATACCTCCTTCATGTGGGTGGAAACCAGTGGTACAAAAACAGATCCGGTGTAA
>DATFQH010000292.1:0-8662 GCA_035264385.1 Pedobacter sp. | reverse complement strand
TACTTTTTAAATAATGTGGTAGTTATAGATTATAAGAATAAAAGATTTGGAGTAAAATAAAACGGTTTATAACATTATATAAAAGCAATAGCGGGTGAAGTGGTAAATCAAGGTATATAAATTTAATGAACTTTTGTGGAGGTGCATAGGTAATTGCCTTGAAATCCGCTACTGCTCTTATACTTGACCGTTAGGCGTAACGCAATCAAAAACTAATATGAAACTTTTACTCAAATTAAAGCACTGGCAGTTATTTTCATTGACTTGGAAGTTCCTATTTAATTACTGTTTTTACAATAAATGATGTCGAATTATCTCTGAAGCTATTTCCGCTAATGATGTTATTCTTTGCAGTTGGGACATTCGTTTGGATTTGGGCAATCGGGACTGAGTTACAGAAAGAAGTTCCGCCTGGGGTACAACTTAAGTCTACTAAATTCAAAATTCTTTTCATCATGCCGATAGTGTACTTCGCTTCATCTGCCCGAATTAGGGCGTTTTGGCCTGTTTGCCCGAGGACCCGAAAAAGTATTGGAAGTTTATTTCGGCTGCCTGCAGAGGTCTGGCGCGGAGCCATATTTTTATGGACAGTATAATCCTGATACAGAAAACTCGGATTTAAAACTACTAATTATTGGTCAGTGCTATTTCATAGGAAATGATTTTCATTTTAGAAGAGTTGATGTTGAATGAGTTTAGTAACTTTAGTTTAGCTACTGATTCGTCCAATAGGATAAGGCCGGAAAATCGCCCTGCTACTACCCTTTCGTTGGTTTGTGCTGTAGAGATCTGGTGAAGGTCGATGCTTCTGGAAAGGTCAAATACAGTATTCTGATCTGCATTGATGAGCGTTTCTAATCTGATAACCGGCATTTGCAAATAAAGGAATCATTTATCGTAATTGACGAATGAGATATCAACGATTTCACTAATTTAGATATAGGGTAATAGCATGTTTTAAGATAATGTTGGCCCATTGATTACCATTGCCAGTAACAATGGATTCGAGTTTATGAAAAGTTAAATATGAAAGAAAAAATACTCTGGATAATTGCCGTTCTTCTCTCATGGGTTACCTGGTTTATCCATTTTAATTACTACTCCAAGGATTTTTCTAATTCAGAAAAACGCATTGAGTGGTTTGTTGATGCATGGGCTATGCTAACAATAATGGGCATTTGTGTATTTCCCCTTACATTAATTGTAGCATGTTTTGTACCAAATAAATTAACGTATCCCGTTCGTTTCAATCGAATACTACCATTCGTGGTCATTTTTTTAGAGATTATAACTATCTACGGACTGGGGTCCCTGGCTTATGGATTGAAACACGGATATCGTCTGTAGAATTCTTTTCATTCTTTCGGCTACTTGTTTGGATACAAAAGAACAGAGATAAAAAAATTGATGCACCACTTACGTTGCCCGACCAACTAAGTCGATCTATTACAAAAAACCTCGATATCAGGTGGCTTTATCGAATACGGTAGTCCAGGAACGTTCACTGTCATTGCCCAATAAGCCAGATTTTGCATTGGTTTGAACAGAAATAGAATTACCATCGTTGCTCAACTTCCAAACCTCTGTTACGTAAACCAATTCTTGTTTCTGAGCAATGGTTAAGCGTACAGTCGAATTCACAGTCATGGTCTGACCATCAGCCGACCACTTTACGGTAAACTTTTTTCCGAATCCAGGGACACGATCAATTTTTCTCGCTTTACCGTCAAAGGCCAGTATCTCCTGGCTTTTAGCCGGACCTGAGTTTGGAGATGGATCCGATACTTCTATACTTATAAAATTTGCCTGCTGCGCTATTTTCATCGTTTTATACAGCATACGATCACCCTCGCTATATGTGCAAACAATATTTCCGCCCATACTTATCGACTCTTTAGATTTCCATTCGCCGGAAAAGTCTGCGCGATGAATGCTCTTTTTTTGCTGAGCCAGCACAGGAAAATAAATTAGTCCAACTAAGATGGTAGCCAGACCGTACAAAACATTTTTTTTATTTTTCATTTTATTAAAATTGATTCAGCAAATCTACCCTGACATCCTTTAGCCTGAAGAATTTGTATTGTAAATTAAAATGTAAACTTTGTAAATAAAATGTTGACACGCTGTACTATCGTCTTAGCTGTCACTATTTTTTGGGGATTAATTGCACTTGAAAAATATGTTCGTGTCAATCTTCCTGCTACTAGCCTTTCGTTGGTATGTGCTGTAGAGATCTGGTGAAGGTCTGACAACCGGCATTTACAAATAAAGGAATCATTTGTCGTAATTAACGAATGTGATATCACCGATTTCCCTAACTTAGATTTTCAGACACTTAAAGTTAAATTTAAAGATAATATTTGCCCTTTGATTACCATTGCCAGTAACAATGGATTCGAGTTGATGAAAAGTTAGACGTATGAAAGAAAAGATACTTTGGATAATTACGGCGTCGATATTTTGTTCAGCGTACATATTACTAAATGTTTTTCCGATAAATGAATACCACGCCGACAGAAGTATATGGTGGCTTCTCAACATCGGAGTAATGCTGGTATTTAATGGTTTACATATATTTCCGCTCACAGCACTTATTGCGTTACTTTTACCTAAAGACATGAGCTATAAGCAACGCTTCAATACAGTACTACCTTTTTCTGTTATTTTGCTTGGGTTGGGTATAATTCTAGCAACCTTAACAAATTCTTTCTTCAATAATGGCATGTAGATCACCATCAGTGTTACCACATTTAAATATACGATCACTATGCCGTCATTGCGTTCCCTATCGATTCTCTCAATTCTCGGTTCATCACCATCATAATAAACATCTAAAATTTCAAAATACTGCTCAGTAGCACCAAGTGTCTGTAATTTGAATTCTTCTTTAATGAGTTTGCGTATATTAGAATCTGAGATCAAAGCATATAATTTAAATCTAAATACAGTTTAAACCGCTATTTTTCCCTCTTCTCTTAAGCCCCAAAGCACTATCCAAATCTCGCTAACTTGGATATTCAAACACTAAAGATTAAATTTAAAGACAATGTTGATCCATTGATTACCATTGCTAGTAACAATGGGTTTGAGTTTATAACAGGTTAAAGAATTTGATGAATAAAGAAGAATACTCCATAGATGAGGCTGCTAAGCTACTCCGGCAAAGAGGCAGATTATTTATCGAAGTATTTAAACACGGATCTCTTGTGGTGGAATTTTATAAACCGGAGCAGATCGATAATCAGCAACCTCACGATAGAGATGAAATTTATGTGATTGCTTCCGGATCAGGCACTTTCTATAAAGAAGGCAATTACCATGAATTCAAATCAGGCGACTTTATATTTGTCGCTGCGGGAGCCGAACATCGTTTTGAGAACTTCACAGATGATTTTGCCACCTGGGTAATGTTTTACGGACCAATTGGAGGGGAAAAACCATGAGTTTTCTTCCATATCAGAAACTAACATACCATACGCTGCTAACCGAAGATGAGGCAATTGAAAAGCTTGCCGCTAAAATAGATCCTGACCCACCGTTCCTGAACTGGAAATTTGGTAAATTAGAAAGACCATTTAAGGGAACATTAAAAGGCGGCAGATTTGAATTGGGTAAAGTCGTGGGCAATCATGGCGGATCGCTCCCTTGCATTTTTGGAGAAATCATTAGTGGCGAAAAGGGTGCTAGAATAGACGTCACCATCAAACTTTCTACAATGACAATAACAATTTTGACGCTTTTCGCACTCGTTATTCTAGCAGCCACTCTGTTATTTACCCTTGGTGCTGGTATTTCCATCTGGCCGGCAATATTATTTCCTTTGGCTATTATACTGTTTTCATACACTGTAGCAACATTGCAGTTCAAGTTTCACGCTAGCTTTATAAAAGACGATCTCAGGGAAGTTTTTCAGATTGTTGAGTAGGACCCCATGAGTTGTAAAATGGTTTTTAAATGAGGGTTGAAAAAGATGCCTAAGTGGAGCCCTGGAATTTGCAATGGAAAGAAGGTTACTTTTCGAATGACGATGCCTTTGACCATCTGCTGGTCGCAGTGATTTGAATGAATATTCATTATCTGGAACGATGACTAAAATCATTTATATAGCTTTAGGACTTCTTATGAGTACTTCCGCATTTGGACAGGCAGTTTATTTGATGTGATTGTGTGGAGACGGAATGAATATAAAGGTATGTACAATAGAAGTAAGTGTGTGTTTATTCATAAGGAAAATGTAGCTGATATTTACATTTACTATTTCTATACCGACAAAACTGAACCAAAGCTCATGGATGAAATTAATAGAACTAGTGAAATGTTCAAGTTTGAATAACTCAAATAAATATATGAAGCCCTGTAGCTAGCCTTGTATTACCTTCTTTCGCTCTACAGAAATTACGGAGCCTTCGGCCAGCATAAACTGAGGCAGGTTTTTCGTTCGAAGATTTCTTCAAACTTATCCGGATAATCACCGGCTAATTGAATACTGCATTTGTATACTTGTAGCGTAAATAAATAGAAATGTTTTTAATCTGGATTATATTAAAAAAATGAACAAGCGGGAACAAAAGATGTCCGACGAGGATCTAAAACGTAAATGGGACAATGAGGCTGCTTTTGCTTTTCGCGAAGAGAAAGGAAAGTATGAGGGAAAGTCGGAAGGAAAGATGGAAGGAAAAATAGAGGGAAAGATGGAAAGCTCCAGAGAGATCGCCACTCGAATGAAAGCAGACAACGCTCCTGTTGAGCTAATTGCAAAATATACACATTTGTCCATTGAGGAAATTGAGAACCTTCCCTGAGCGTCTGAAGGGAACTACATGCGTCTGAATCTCGTAAATTAATCATGCTTTTGCAATGCAAAAGGATCTGGCTTTAATTAGCCGTGTATAACTGTCTTTCGCTCAATAGAGATTACCGAGCCTTCTGCCAGCATAACCGATACAGGCTTCTGATTGTTTAGAGCGCTAAAGGCGTCTCCGTAGGTAAGTCTAAAGTCGACATCAATGGTATAATCGTTCACAGGGTAATGCTCCCATTTTGGATGTTTAACTTCATATTCATTGGTTTTGAGCGCATTGTATTTTGCGTATCCCCAATAGTGTTCAGTAATAAATTCTACCTCGCTATCCTGTTGTATTGCAACCGTTTCCCGTTCGGCCGTGATGCTAAACCGCTGCCATTGATTTTTATATTTCCACTGGTACTCAACGGTTCTTTCTGTAGCCGATTCAGCCCATTTGTGAGACATTGGCATCGTTACATAATTCTCGTTGTAAATGGTGTTGGCTATAAACGCCAATGCAAATTTGGGTACGATTTCTTTGATAAAGACCACTCCCCTTTTCCAGATGCCCTGATCCTGATACCTAACGTAGAACCGAAGATTCACTTCTTCGAAGTTAGCATGTAAAGGCACCCTGATGCCAAGAAGTTTGGTGTTCTTGAAAAGGAAGCCGATCAAACTGACATAGCAGGTTCCGTTCCACACGTCGAGTTCGGTACCCACCGGCAAATATGGTTGTAACACGCCTGGGTCTACAGCGTAGTTTGCGATTGCCAGTTTTCTCCATTCTGCGGTTAAAAAGCTCATGGGGGCAAGTTAGCAAATAAGAGGATTAGTTGTCGTTCTATACCAGGTACGGTCGGTTTTAGCATAGGTTATTCCTCGTATGCGACCTATTTTACTAACAATATTAGCATTTTGAATTTTCGTTATGTAACTTTGGATCAATAAAAAAACATTGTTATGCTGAAATTCAGGAAGCACCGTCAAAAGAGAGATGTGTTGGGGTTCAGGCTTCCCATGCTGACCTACGAAGAGCCGGATTTGGATATCTCGGAGATCATTGTGATCGACCCGGATAATACTTTTTACATGCGGATGGGTTCTGAGGCTATGACCGGATACCATATCCTTAAGGATCATGTTTTAGTGATAGACCGGTCGCTGAAACCGGTGCCGGGCAGTATAGTTGTATTTTTTCATGAAGGTGAATTTTATACCCGGGAGTATGCGCCGGATCAGGGCAGATTGATGCTTAAAGCCGATAATGCTGCTGAAAGCGTCAGCATAGAAAATGGAGAATCGTGGGTTTGCTGGGGTGTGGTTACCCTGACTTTAAATCCGGTAATCAGGCCGCAGCACAGAACAGGGAGGTATGCTTATGTTTGCGCATGTTGACATCAACAATTGTTATGTGAGCTGCGAAAGGTTGTTCCGGCCAGAACTGGAAGGGCGTGTAATCGTGGTTTTGAGCAATAACGATGGATGTGTGATCGCCCGGAGTAATGAGGCAAAGGCGCTCGGCATTAAAATGGCCGACGCAGAGTTTATGGTGCGTGACAGGTTGAAGGAAAGTGACGCTGTGATTTTCAGCAGCAATTACCCTTTGTATGCGGACATGAGTGCCAGGCTGATGAATAACCTGTCGAGGTATACTTATACGTTAATGGTTTATAGTATAGATGAAGCTTTTATGGCTTTGGGTAACATCAGCGGGCTAGATCTGAATAAACATGCGGAAATGATCAGTACGAATGTTTTGAGGGATACGGGTTTGCCGATTACGGTTGGTCTGGGGCCTACCCTTTCTTTGGCCAAGCTTGCCAATAAGGCTGCTAAAAAGCTGGGGCGGAGTTTTCTTGTACTTGATACGGCTGCGAAGATTGATGAAATGGTTAAAACTTTTCCGATTGAGGACGTTTGGGGTGTTGGCCTCGCCTATTTTAATAAACTGCGCGATCTTAACGTGCGCACGGCTCATGATTTCAGGGAACTTAAACCCGATTTTGTGAGGCAGCAGATGACGGTTCAGGGCTGGCGGCTCCATCAGGAATTGTGGGGCAAACCTTGTAATGTTATCAAGGATGTTGCTGAACGTTCTAAGGGTATTGAATCGAGCCAGAGCTTCAATTCTTATCAGACTGAACTGGAAAAGGTGGAGGAAGCGGTGGCGATGCATGCGGCCACAGTTGCATTGAAACTGCGCCAGCAAAAGAGTATGGCGCTGAACCTGACGGTTTACCTGCGCACCAATAAGCACAATGTGAAGCATGACCAGCATTATCCGAGCCTTACGGTTAAAATTCCCTTTGCGGCCAACAGTATCCATCAACTGACACGGGTCTGTATTCAGGCGCTTCGTGCGATCTGGCTGCCTGGTTATAATTATTTGAAAACTGGTGTGCGCGCGACGGGCATTATTCCGGCGGGTGAAGTGCAGTGCAATTTTTTTAGTGATTATGACCACGAGCGGCAGCAGGATCTTTCCAGTTTGCTGGACAGCATCAATAACCGTTATGGGCGTGGTACTTTGAGGCTTGCAGCCGAGGGTTTTGATAAGACCTGGAAGATGAAACAGGAATATTTGAGCAGGCAGTATACGACCAACTGGCGGGAAATTATTGTGACGAGATGACAGCGATTTGGATTAAATTACTAAAATTATTAGTTTTGTATATAAATTCTTTTGAGTATGTGCGGACACGTTGAGATTGGGGAACATAAGGATATTAAAATTATTAAGCGCGATGGTGGTTCTTATACTGCCAAGGGCAATTCGACTGGCAATCCGGGCTCTATGCTTCCGGTAGTAACTGATGCCCAGCCCGATAAGGTTCAGCAGTTTTGATGGGGCTTGTTATCTCTTGATGATGATAAGATCCACAGTAAAAATAGGCATGCGCGGATCGAGTCGCTGTTTTTTGTTCTGCTCTGGAAGGAATTGATCGGTCGCAAGCATTGCGTGGTGCGCATCCAGGCTTTTTTCGAATACAACAAAACGCAGGAACGCAGTTACAGGATTGAACGTACCGATGGGCAGCCGTTCTACATTGCTGGCTTGTGGGATGTTTGGTTTGACATTAAGACTGGCATATTGCTGCCGACCTTTACCATGATCACAATGCCGCCGAATTCTGCTATGGCAGAAGTTCATGATAGAATGCCCGCTATCCTGGAGCGAGGCGATGTTAAATACTGGATCAATGGCAGCTACACTGGCCAGGAGCGTGTAGATTGGCTGCGCAACAAGCCTTGTGCTTCAGATCAGCTCAGGATTACGGTGCATAAGGGGGAGTAGGAATTTTTTGGCGGAATTCACCCCTTAAATAGTCGTTTTCACACTCACTCAGATAATGAATCGGGTGCCATCTTTGTATTGTCAACGAATTCAAATTAAATTTAAACTGCTTGATGAAAAAGTCAATTTTATTAACTGTAATCCTTTTTCTTATGATATCTCAATCTAACGGTCAAATCAAACCTGCTGAGACTGGCTATGCACCTGTTAATGGAATTAAAGTCTATTACGAAGTATATGGTGAGGGCAGGCCTATAGTTTTACTGCACGGTGCTTTTATGACCATCGATTTGAACTGGGGTCAGTTGATTCCTGAACTGTCAAAAACCCGGAAAGTAATTGCCATTGAATTGCAGGGACATGGTCGTACACAATTTTCAGATCGAAAACTGGCGCATGCTACCCTGGCAAGTGACGTGGAGGGCGTAATGGATCACCTGAAAATTGATAGCGCCGATGTTGCAGGATATAGTTTTGGAGGCGCCGTGGCTTACCAGTTTGCGATCCAGAGCCCTAAAAGGCTGAGAAATCTGGTGATTATTTCTGCTATTTACAAAAGCGCTGGCTGGTTGCCGGAA
>DATFQH010000291.1:0-13504 GCA_035264385.1 Pedobacter sp. | reverse complement strand
TTGAAGTTTGGGAGAGATCTGTCAGGGCGACGCATAAGTTTGTTTCAGTTGAGGACATTGAATACTTCAAAAAAAATAGTAAAAAATATAGATTTCAGTTCATTTGAAGTGTATTGTTTAATACTTAACAAGAAAGTTCTTGGCTTTGTTGGTGTTGCGGATAGGAGCATTGAAATGCTATTTTTAGATCCGGACTTTATTGGACAGGGATATGGAAAAAAACTCATATCATTTGCCATTGACAAACTGAATGCAGCAGGTGTAACCGTAAATGAACAGAACGAGTTAGCAGTGGCATTTTATAAAAAAAATGGTTTTCTAACTTATGAACGAATGGAAAAAGATGAAGAGGGAAAAAACTATCCGATTTTAAAAATGAAGTTGCCGGAAAAAGAAAGCCAATTAACGATTGATACCCAAAATTAGATCGGTTAGCGAAAGTACATATATATAATTTATCGATGTTATTAGGCTAAAAATATTAGTATTTAATGCTGTGCTATGACTTTTTTCCTTGCTTATTAACAATGACAGCAGATTTTTCCACATTTAATATTTTACTAACATTTTTAGCTTTATGTTTGTTGTGTAATTAATACGCAAAGGGATAGCTATGAATCAGTGATGAAAAATGGATAATGCTAAAAAGGAAATATTGTTCAAACTGCAACAGGATATCCTGCTCTGGCAGGGCTTTAAGCCTCAGGCCGCGGGTAAAGCCGAGCTTGTCGGGCTTGGTGACATTGAGCAATCTTTTCCAGGCGGGGTATTTCCTAAAAGCGCCATTCATGAATTTATAACCGTGTTGCCGGAAGATGCTGCGGCGAGCGATGGTTTCATCGCTGGCTTGCTGGCCATCCTGATGAAGGGCGGTGCAGTATGCGTTTGGGTCAGTACTTCACGAAGGTTATTTCCCGCCTCTTTAAGCACATTCAATGTAGAGCCCGAACGGATCATCTTTATAGATGTGAAGACAGAAAAAGATGCACTCTGGATTACTGAAGAAGCTTTAAAGTGTGAGGGATTGGCGGCTGTTGTGGCTGAACTGAACAATTTGAGTTTAATTGAATCACGGAGGTTGCAGCTGGCTGTAGAAGAAAGCGGGGTTACCGGTTTTATTCTGCGTAAAGATGCCAGTAAAACAGCGAGTACTGTGGCTACCGCAAGATGGAAGATCAGCCCATTACCTACGGATACTGAAAATGGGATGCCAGGCATTGGATTTCCCCGCTGGCAGGTGGATCTGCTGAAGGTCCGTAACGGTAATCCCGGCACTTTTGTGCTGGAATGGGCAGGTGAATGTTTTGAACAGGTTAAAGAAGCTGCTGTTGAAACGGTCTGGTCTGAGCAGGAGGGCAGGCAAATTGGATAAGTATTATGCAAAGACGATTTGTTTCCATATGGTTCCGTCAGTTACTGGCCGACTGGCAGCTCATCCGCCGCCCGGAATTGGCAGAGGTACCCTTTGTTTTTGCAGCACCCGACCATGGGCGCATGATCATCACTTCGGTAAGTACGCTTGCCGCTGAATTTGGTGTTGAAACCGGAATGCGTGCTGCCGATGCCAAGGCGATCTCTCCGGGACTGGAAGTACTTGATGATAAGCCTGCACGTCCGCGCAATTTACTGCGGGGCTTAGGCGAATGGTGCGTGCGTTATGCTCCCATTGTTGCGATTGATGAATTTGGTATGGACGGGCTGCTGTTGGATGTTTCCGGCTGTACACACCTGTGGGGCGGGGAACAGGAATATTTAAAAGAGGTGGTTACCCGGTTAAAAAGTAAGGGATATACAGTCCGTGTAGCGATTGCTGACACGCCCGGCGCTGCCTGGGCGGTTTCGCATTTTGGTAAAGTAACACCGATCATTCCTGTTGGCGGGCATGTCGAGGCTATACGTTCTTTGGTGCCGGATGCATTGAGGCTGGAAAGCACGGTGCTTGCTAACTTACATAAACTGGGTTTTTACCAGATCAAAAGTTTTATAGGAATGCCCAGATCTGTATTGCGCAGGCGCTTCGGTGAGGATTTTTTATTGCGCCTGGCGCAGGCGCTTGGAACGGAAGATGAAGTGCTGGTGCCCTTGCAAGTGCCCCTGCCTTTCCAGGAACGCTTACCGTGTTTGGAACCGATCAATACACGTACGGGAATTGAAATCGCCATTACGAGGATGTTGGAAAGTTTATGCAAGCGGATGCAAACTGAAGGAAAAGGATTGCGTACGGGCGTACTGACCGGTTACCGGATTGATGGAAAGGTGGTTCAAATAGCGATAGGAACCAGTGGTCCCAGCCATAGCGTTAGTCACTTGTTAAAGCTTTTTCAATTAAAGATTGACCAGATCCGCCCGGCTTTGGGAATTGAGCTTTTTGTACTGGATGCGCCCAAAGTAGATGACTTGGAAGTTCCCCAGGAAGAAATGTGGACTTCAAAACCGGGGCTGGACGATCAGAGTGTGATCAGGCTGTTGGATAGGGTTGCAGGAAAAGTTGGCGCCGAAGTCATCCACAGGTATTTACCTGCCAAACGGTACTGGCCAGAGCGGGCTGTTATAAGGGCCGGATCAATTACAGAAAAGCCGGCATCTGAGTGGCGGGTAGAGAAACCCCGCCCAACGGAATTACTCAAACAACCTGATCCGATTGAGGTGATGGCGCTGATCCCCGATCATCCACCACGTTTTTTCATTTATAAAGGTGTACGGCACCAGGTTGTTAAGGCAGACGGTCCGGAACGTATTGAGCGGGAATGGTGGCTTGATCAGGGTGAGCATAGAGATTATTACCAGGTAGAAGACGATCTGGGCGGCCGTTACTGGCTGTTTCGCTCAGGGCACTATGGGGGTGATCAGAAGTACCAGTGGTTTATTCATGGATTTTTTGCTTAAGGAGTAATGTTATGGTATATAGTGAATTACAGGTGACTTCCAATTTTAGCTTTTTGCGTGGTGCTTCCCATGCCCATGAGCTGGTAGAGCGTGCAGAGGCATATGAGTATAAAAAGATAGCAATTACAGATCGCAATACGTTCGCTGGTATCGTACGGGCACATGTGGCTTGCCGTGAAAAAAATGTCAAATTGATTCCCGCTTGCAGACTGGATCTGTTAGACGGGCCAAGTTTACTCGCTTATCCGACAGATAAGGAAGCTTACGGCAGATTATCTGCATTATTGACCTTAGGTAATATGCGTGCAGAAAAAGGCTCTTGCCACATTTACCGTGCTGATGTGTATACGCATAGCAAGGGAATAATTTTTACAGTAGTGATGCCAGGCGTATTGAACCGCAGGTTTGAATATGAGCCTGATTTTATCGCTGCGGTAGCGGAGTATAGAGAGGCATTGGGCGGACAATTATATCTTGCTGCTACCAGAACGTATTTAGGGAATGATGATAAACTGATCTTCAGAACATCACAACTTTCAGATTTTTATAAGATCCCCGTGGTGGCCACCAACGATGTGCATTATCATGATCCTGCGCGCAGGGAATTGCAGGATGTGCTGACCTGTGTGCGGGAAAAATGTACGATCCAGGAAGCGGGGTTCAGGTTACACCAGAATGCGGAGCGCTATATGAAAGAAGTAGCGGAGATGGAGCGGTTGTTCCGTAAGTATCCAGCTGCCATTAAAAACACAATGCTAATCGCTGAGGCCTGTAATTTCTCCCTCGATGAGCTGCGATATGAGTATCCTGAAGAGATCAATCAAAGCGGGCGATCACCGATGGAAGAGCTGGAATATCTGACCTGGAAAGGTGCGCATGATTTTTATGGTGAAACCGTTCCTGAAAAGGTAGTAAATATGATCAATTATGAAATGGCCTTGGTCAGGCAGATGGACTACGCCAATTATTTCCTGTTCGTGGAAGATATTGTACGTGAAGCAAGAAGCAGAGGGATTCTTTGCCAGGGCAGGGGATCTGCTGCCAATTCTGCGATCTGTTTTGTGCTGGGCATCACCTCTGTTAACCCGGTGAAATTTGACCTGCTTTTTGAGCGTTTTATTTCCGCAGACAGGAATGAGCCACCCGATATTGACGTTGACTTTGAGCACGAACGGCGAGAGGAAATCATGCAATATATTTATAACAAATACGGGCGTGATCGGGCGGCAATCGTGGCTACTGTCACCCAGCAGCATCAGAAAGGTGCCATAAGGGATGTCGGTAAAGCGATGGGCTTGTCTGTTGATACCATTAATAGGTTGTCAGGTTCGCTTTGGGAATATACCGATGAATGGTTTGAAGGCAAGCGGATCACTGAATCAGGCTTAAATCCAAATGATCCGCATTTGAAAAAGACCTTGGAACTGACCGGACAGATGATGGGCTTCCCGCGCCAGTTAGGGCAGCACACGGGCGGGTTTGTAGTGACCAATGGTAAGCTCACAGACCTGTGTCCGATCCTGAATGCCCGCATGGAAGACCGCACGAACATTGAGTGGAACAAGGATGATATAGATGCCTTAGGCTTTTTAAAGGTAGACGTTTTGGCCTTGGGAATGCTGACCTGTATCCGCAAGTGTTTTGATCTCTGCCGGGACCATTACAACAAACAATATACCCTGGCCAATATCCCGCAGGATGATCCTGCTGTGTATGACATGATCTGCCTGGCCGATACGCTTGGCGTATTTCAGATCGAAAGCCGGGCGCAGATGTCTATGCTGCCGAGGTTAAAGCCCAGAGAATTTTATGACCTGGTCATAGAAGTGGCAATAGTAAGGCCCGGACCGATCCAGGGAGATATGGTGCATCCGTATTTACGCAGGCGGAATCTCCAGGAGGTGGTCAGTTATCCATCAAAGGAACTGGAGGAAATTTTACACAGGACTTTGGGCGTGCCGCTATTTCAGGAACAGGCAATGAAAATTGCCATTGTAGCCGCTGGCTTTACCCCTGCCGAGGCAGATGGGCTGCGGCGCAGCATGGCCACCTTTAAAGCTAAAGGACAGGTGAACCAATATGAAAAAAAACTCATTGAGGGCATGCTGGCAAAAGGATATAACCTTGAATTTGCCCAGCGGATCTTCAAACAGCTGGAAGGCTTTGGAAGTTATGGCTTCCCGGAAAGCCACGCCGCAAGTTTCGCCTTACTGGTTTATGTATCCTGCTGGCTAAAGCATTATTATCCTGATGTATTTGCTACTGCGCTGCTAAACAGTATGCCGATGGGCTTTTATCAGCCCGCGCAGATCGTAATCGATGCGCAAAAGCACAATGTCCAGGTTCGGGAAGTGGATGTAAACTATTCTTTATGGGACAACCAGCTGGAAGAGAAATCAGGGAAATACTTTGCAATCCGCCTGGGCTTTCGCGAAGTCAAAGGGCTTCGGAACGAGGAGATGGATATTTTGGAGAATGCACGCGGCGACGGTTACCGAAGCATAACCGCCCTGCGGGATGCTGGGGTTTCTATGATGGCTTTGGAAAAACTGGCTGAGGCAGACGCTTTTCGGTCGATGGGTATGGACAGGCGTAAGGCATTGTGGGAGGTATCTGCTTTGCAGGATATGCCGGTAGAATTGTTCAAAGGACAGGCTTCAGAAAGCGTGCTGGAAACGCAGGTAGAATTGCCGCTGATGAGTAAGGGCGAGCATGTGGTACAGGATTATGCTACGGTTGGCTTATCACTGAAGGCGCACCCAGTGAGTTTTGTCCGTTCACAATTGGATATGTTAAATATCCGCAGCTGCCATGCGATCAATAATGATGCGACCAACGGGCAGATTGTAAAAGTGGCAGGTTTGGTACTGGTACGCCAGCGACCGGGTACAGCGGGTGGGGTTTGCTTTATTACCATTGAGGATGAAACGGGTTATTCTAACCTAGTGGTATTTGAGAAGTTGTTCGATACTTTTCGCAAGGAGATTCTCAATTCCAGGTTATTGATGGTAGAAGGGCGTTTGCAACGGGAAGGAAAAGTGGTGCATGTGGTTGTGAGTAAGTGTTTTGATTTTACAAAGATGCTGGGTAAGCTGGTGCAGCGGGAAGTTGATGACCTCCCGGTGCTGACATTGGCCAGGGGTGATGAAAAGACTGCGCCTTATCCGGCGCAGGATAAACGCTCGCCAGTTCGGGAAGATGTGACTAAATCTACTACAGAGATTTTTCACGGCGGTAGAAATTTTAGATAAAAATACCGACCACGCACAAGGCAATTTAAAGCCGATCTTGTTATCATAGAATATGGAGATTATCAATGTCCGTACTGTGGAGCCCCTTATCCTGTTCCGGCTCATTAGCGAAGAAGAGGAATGATCAAAGTGCATGGCAGACAACGTCAAAAAAAAATATCAAATTGATTGATTTTACCATAGATCAAGATTGATTGAATTTCATTAACCCATATTTGCTGCATAAACAAATCAAAAATCACCCTAAACAAGCAATTGATTATAAACATAAAAACTTAAAACCATGAGCACACTAAAACTAAAAGACGGAACAGAAATTTTTTACAAAGATCAAGGCAAAGGACCAACCTTAATGTTTCACCACGGATGGCCATTATCATCAGACGATTGGGATGCCCAAGTTATCTTTTTCCTGCAAAGAGGTTACCGGGTAGTAACACACGACAGAAGAGGCCACGGTCGTTCCAGCCAGGATATTTACGGTCACAACATTGAAACCTATGCAGCTGATGCTGCGGAACTGGTGGAATATCTGGATCTGAAAGATGTTGTCCATATTGGACATTCTACAGGTGGTGGCGAAGTCATTCGATATGTAAACAAATATGCTAATGGCAGAGCAAAAAAAGCAGTTTTAATTAGTGCTGTTCCGCCGATAATGGTTCAAAGCGATAGCAATCCTGATGGCGTGCCAATGTCCGTTTTTGATGGAATCAGAGAACAAACCCTGAACAACAGGCAGCAATTCTACATCGATCTTACCGTTCCTTTTTATGGATATAACAGAGAAGGTGCCGATGTTAAAGAAGGTGTACAGAGAAACTGGTGGAGACAGGGAATGATGGGCGGAATTGTTGCACATTATGATGGTATCAAGGCCTTTTCTGAAACTGATTTCAATGAAGATTTGAAAGCTGTTGATATTCCGGTTTTGGTCCTTCATGGCGAAGATGACCAGATTGTTCCTTACCAAAATGCAGGTTTGAAATCTGCCAAATTGTTGAAAAACGGAAAACTGATCACTTATCCAGGTTTCCCTCACGGAATGCCAACTACGGAAGCAGCAACAATTAATAAAGATCTTTTAGAATTTATACAATCTTAATGTACAAAAGTTGTTGCATAAATTCATCCTTCGCTTGAAGATATGGAAAACGTTTAACCGGTAAAAATTTAGATATATGTCATAGAAGAAGAATTTGGTATGGGGCGGGTAGAGGTATCTCTGGATAATTAGCGGTTATTGACTTCGAACCCGCCATATCCTAACATTTCTGCATTGTGCTGAATAGTGAGTTTTAAACCAAATTTTTCAATGAGATTCTTGGCTTGCGTAATGGTCTGGTGGATGTTGGCGATCCCTCTGACTTCAATGCCGCGGGCCATCATCTTAAATTTGGTGGGTTGAAAGGTGTCGATGAACTTTTGTAAGTCAGGGCTGATGGTTGTTTTCTGTTTTTCCATGGTAGGTTGATTTTCTTATGTTATTTTAAAAGCTTTCGTTTCTGGTTATTGGGTTGTATGCGGTATGTTGAAAGACCGGGTTTTGCGGTTAAGTTCCTGGTATATTTTAGAATGATGTTTATCAACCACGCAGCGATCTTAGGTCCGATTCGTTTGCCGATTTTTCTGGCAATCAGCGCAGTAATCATCCTGGTGATAAATCCCGAGCGTCTGAATAGGATACGGTTAGTAACAAGGGACAGCAGGTAGGAAAACAGCTTTGCCGAGGGGTTAATCTTTCCGTCAACTTTTAGGATTTTTAATGGATCTGCTGGCTTCACCAGCCTGGCTATGGGCAGATTGATAACTGCCAACTTCGCTTCGTTAAAGATTTCATTTCCTAAGAATTGCTGATCTGCTTTCAGGCCAGCCTTTCTGGTCTTAAGTTCTTCGAGGCTATTGAGTCTGGTTTGCTTCATCCGTTATGTGCTAATACTTTTTAGGTTTATGATGAGTGGTTTTTATTTCACTGTGTCGGGCATACATTGCCGACTATACTGTAACCTCCGGACGATCCAAATGATGGCGGTGATGTGCATCTGCTGGGGGATGATTTTCAGTTTTTGCAAACCGTTTTCCCCCGAGAGTGATGATCTCCACTTCAGCCCGGGCAACTGCATTTTTCCTTAGCCAATATTTGAACCCTTCGTAGAGCGCAATTCCTAACAGCGCATTTTTAATGAACTTCATATGTTATCTCCTAATGTACCTAACACGCGATGCGCTCAACTGTTTGATTAAGTTTGTTTTTTGACTTTTAAGCTCGACGCTTCAGTATATACCCCGAAAATTCTCATGGGTATACCCGGTTCCCAAACTACTTGGTATCAGAATTGTTTAGTGCTATACAACCCTTAATTATGGAAAATTATCCGATCAGTATCAGTGTAGACAAAGAGATTCACCATTTTGAGATTGGTGAGTACCTGCACCAAGATGGCGAAGGCTGCAAAATAAAAGTATTCCAGGATGGTAAGCTGGTCGCCAGCTTCGAGCCGGATGCTTACAATTATCTGCATATCTGCCAGAATCCCGGTAAGCTGTATGAGGAGCTATTGCACTTGCTGGCAGATCAGATCGAGGCGCATCACCCGCATGGAATTAACAAAGACTTAGAAATAGATAAGGAATTATGAGATCAATCTGGAAAGGGACAATTGGCTTTGGATTAGTCAGTATCCCGATGAAATTATATTCAGCGGTTCAGACTGCTTCACTGGATCTGGATATGCTGGACGGGCGTGACCATGCCCACATCAAGTTTCAGCGCATCAATGAGAATACCAGGAAGGAAGTGCCATACGATAAGATCGTTAAGGGGTATTTGTGGAAGGACGACAATTATGTAATTGTGGAGGAAAGCGATTTTGAGGCGGCTGCGCCTGAAAAGACCAAGACGATTGAGATCGAGGCCTTCGTGGATATTGCTTCGGTGAACCCGATGTTTTATGAGACTTCTTATTATGCCGAGCCTGAGGCAAAGAGCAACAAGGCTTATGCCTTGCTCTTGCAGGTCTTAAAAAAATCCAAAAAGGCAGGTCTTGCAAGGTTTGTGTTACGGAGCACGGAAAGTTTGTGTATTGTGCACCCGGTGGGCAAGGCACTAGTGGTCACCAGGATTCGGTTTGCGCAGCAGATCCGTGAAGCGGAAGATTTGAAAATTGATGATAAGATCTCAATAAACAAGAAAGAAATGGATATGGGGCTGGCACTGGTGAACCAGTATGCGGAGGATTTTGATGTTTCCAAATACGAAGATACTTACCAGAAAAAGTTGTTGAAGTTGATTGAGGCTAAGGCTAAGGGAAAACGTCCGACGATTAAGAAACTGAAACCACAGAAAGCCAAAGAAGATGATTTGTACAGTCAATTGATGGGCAGTCTGACTTCAAAAAAGCGAGCATAGTGGAAGAGTATGGTAATTTTGCGGATGCAGATAGCATCAATTTGGATAACGATTATGAACTTGAATATTGGACTAGCCAGTTAAAGGTGACCAATGATGAACTTAAAGAAGCAGTAGCCGAGGTGGGAAATGGCATCGAGGCGGTTAAGGTATATTTGAACAGGGCATGATGGAAAACAACAAGCAAGTATTAGAAAAAGCGAATGTGGCAATCACAAAAGGTGACTATGAAGGTTTCCTCTCTTACTGCACCGAAGACACCGTCTGGAACTTTGTTGGCGAACAGGTTCTAAGGGGAAAAGATGCCGTGCGCAAATATATGGCTGAGGTATATACAGAACCGCCAAAGTTCAGGGTTGAAAATTTAGTTGCTGAAGATGAGTTCGTCATTGCCATCGGAAAAATCAATTTGAAAAACAACAAAGGTGTACTTGTTGATCATTCCTATTGCGATGTCTGGCGCATGCGTGATGGCAAGCTGCACGAGTTAAAAGCTTTCGTCGTCGGGGAATCTTAAATCCATCAAACGTATTCGGTTATCAGAGATATTTGCGATTTTTCGCTCATACCACATTCCGGTATTGCTGCAATACAGTTATTAAAATAACAGTTTGGAGCTGAAAACATTAATGGCTTTCTGTCAACGCTATTTAACTTGAAATCAATCATGTTTTGTCCAGACCAGCTCCTGTGTTTGGTAACCCAAATCTTTCGCTTTTTGCAGGTAGTTGTTCTTGATGTCCTCAGGGATGGATTTCTCCCTGGAAAGAATCCATAAATAATCAAGGTCATTTCCTGCTACAAGTGCGTATTGGTAGGCCTGGTCTATAGCAATAACATTATACCCTGCGTAGAAAGGTCCAAAAAAAGAGACTTTCAGCCGGGCTTCCTCGGGATTACGCACGAATTTGGCTTTACCGGAACTTTGCTTCCATTCCTTTTTCACGACGTTGTATCCGCGGTTTAGAACTTTGATGACGCCCTCTTCTCCTTTACTATAATTGGCCGTGACGTTATTCAGGTCCTTTTCGAATTTAAAATCCAGACGTGCGATTTCATACCATTTGCCCAGGTAACGGTCAACGTCGAATGGTTTGACAGCTTTTGCGGCTTCGGGTATAGTAACCCTGCAAGCGGATGATAGGGCGATGACTCCTGCGCCTAAGGCCAGGGCAATGTACAGTTTGTTCATTTTTAATTTCGTTTACCTGATCAGTTAGCCACATGAACTATGCCAGAGCACTTTTCCTGACGGGACAAACTTAAGTCTTACTAAGTTGTTATCTCGGCATGGAATCATTCGAAATACAAATATTATCAGACCGGTTTACAATCGAGCCCTTAGAAAACGGTTTATACCGGATTATGGAAGGTGAAAATAAAGTTGGCGTTATCTTTCCCGAGCCTGATGGTGATCTGGTGAAGTGGGCTACTCAGGATGACTTGGAAGATGGCTTTGTGCAGCAGGTCGGTGAATTGATTACTGAGCACCACATATAATGAAATCCCAATTAATCAAATGAGATTGGCTTTGTCACTTTCGCTGTACTTGATGATGACGCAACACAGCACCTAAGATCAAAAGCCCTGAATGACTAAACATTCAGGGCTTTTGAAACCGGCTAATTTTAATCTCTGTTCCAGAATGCTGGCGGTTCGATGCCTAGAGCCCGCAGATAGACAGTACCCTGCGCGCGGTGGTGAATTTCGTTGTCAATGAAATAAAGTATGGTATCGTAGATCTTTCCTTCATATTGACCAAAGGCCAGTACCGTTTCCTGAAACCGATCTTCAGAAATCAATAGCCAATACGCATTGATTTCTTCTGTTGCCCTGTCCCACAGCTCGAGAAACTCCTTTTTGGAACCAGCTACTTTTTTAGCCTCGTGGTTCCATGAACCATCCGAAGCCGGCCATTCTCCCGTGGCGATACCTTTCAGACCAGGTGCTGAGAGGTCTAGAATCTCTTTCATCATGTCGGCAAAGCTGCGCATTTCTCCGACCCGGTAGTCAAAAAACTGATCATCCGGAAATGCTTCAATAACCCTTCTGGTCAGTTTTCTGTGGCCCTGCCAATGGTCTAACAAATGATGGGTTGAAAGGAATAAGGGACTTGCGGTGTTGGCGATTGCAGTTGTCATAGTATGATTTTTTAAGTGTTACATTGTTTTAATAACACAAAGAAAAGCACGTCCACTGACAGCCCTATGGCAGCGTGTTTCTAAATAAAAAATTTAATCAAAAGCATTAAGTGGCCCATTCCATCCTCCAGACCCAATTAACCACGCCATCAAAATTTTTTTAAGACTCTTGTAATTTTCCTGCCTATCTTTTGACTCATTGTGTATATGAAAGTAACACATAAATCAACGCTAACCCGATACATATGGAAGAGCAAATATTCCTGACCAATATCCGACAACACAATGGAATTATAATAAAGGTTGTGAACCTGTATGCCGACGAGCTTGAAGACCGGAAGGACCTTTATCAGGAGATTATCTATCAATCCTGGAAGGCATCTGCAGGATTCAGGATGGAAGCTAAATTCTCTACGTGGCTATATAAAATCAGCTTAAATGTGTCACTGACTTTCCTTCATAAGAAAAAGAAGCACATAAAAGTAACGGAAACCATAACCATTGATGAATATGAACCTCCAATAGAGCTTTCTGAAAACGCGGAGCGTCTATACGCTGCTATTAAATCTTTGAATGAAATTGAACGCGGATTGATTATGCTTCATCTCGAAGGCTATGATAATGACACCATCAGTGAAATCATGGGCACGACAAAAAACAATACAGGTGTTAGGCTACACCGCATTAAACAGAAATTAACAGGCATCTTAACGAAATAAAGCTATGGACTTACAACAAGAATGGAATAATATGAACAATGAATTGTCGAATCAAAGCCAATCTTTCGCCCCAGACAAAATTGAGATTCAGAAATCATCAAAAAACGCTTATATGAACCTGCTTAAGATGTTCAGAGCCAAGTTGAATTGGATAACTGCATTATCCTTGCCGATGTTAGTAGGAGCCATTTTCGCAGAGGGTCTGTTGAAATACCTCCTGCTGGCCATGTTTGTTTGCTATCAGCTCCTAAGGATCGTAATGAGCAGAAAGATGAACCAGTTGCCCAATTATATTGATTACACCTCGGTAACTAAAAATTTTATTGCGACCCAATTGGACTCGATGCGGACATTGCTACTTCAGGAGAAAATATGGGGATACTGCTTTGGCCCTCTGGCAGTGCCGTTCAGCTATATGTGCCTTAAAGCCTATCAATACAAAAGCTTCGATCAGATTGTAGCTCATGAGCCGAATATGCTATATATTATGCTCGGGTTAGCGCTATTTGTATTTCCCATCAACTACTTAGCCGAGAAAGCCACTAAAAAAGCATTTGGTAACGATATAGAAAAGCTTACCGGGCATTTAGAGGTGCTAGAGGAAATTGACCAGTAAAACTCGCTTTTAGCGATTTTCCCTGTATATTGTCTAAACAAAACTAGTACATGAAAAAAATCTTAGCGCTCGTATTGCTCTTAATTGAATTCTCCTGCAACGCACCGGCACAAAACATTAACAAACCGAGGCTGGATAGCCTGCTGAACCTGCTTGCCGAAAAAAACAGGGCTATGGGTAGCCTGGCCTTAACCGTAAACGACCAGGTGATCTACCAAAAGGCTACAGGCTTTATTGCCCTCAATAACGGGGTTGAGACCAATGCCAATGTGAAGACGAAATACCGCATAGGCTCTATCAGTAAAATGTTTACCGCCGTGCTTGTTCTTCAGCTGATTGAAGAGGGTAAGCTTAGTCTTACTACGCCGCTGGCCAAATATTATCCTCAGCTGCCGAACGCCGCTAAGATCACTATAGAAATGATGCTGAGGCACCGGAGCGGCCTGCACAATTTCACCAGCGACAGCCTGTATGCGACTTAT
>DATFQH010000290.1:0-11060 GCA_035264385.1 Pedobacter sp. | reverse complement strand
TGCTCGGCGACACCGATCATGGCGAATGCTGCTTTTTCAGGGTCTCCCGGCTGGTTGCCATTGTAGCTGTTTTGATGGGTTTCCTGACTTTCTCTTACGCTTTGATAAGCGTCGATCGGGTGCTGCGGCACACTTAATGATGCATCGAGAAAACTGGTACGGAAATAACCCGGAGATACAATGGTTACATTTACGCCAAAGGGCTGTACTTCTGCCGACAGCGATTCTGAAAAGCCCTGAACCGCAAATTTGGTAGCGCAGTAGATGCCAAAGCCAGGGAAGGCTCCGGTGAAGCCGCCGATTGAGCTGACATTGAAAATATGTCCTGATTTTTGCTGGCGCAGGAAGGGCATTGCTTTCCGGATCACATTGAGTGAGCCGAACACATTGACTTCAAAGTTTTGTTTCGCTTCTTCACTGCTCAGTTCTTCCAGTGCTCCGGTGAGGCCATAGCCGGCATTGTTTACCACAACATCGAGCCCGTCAAAATACATGATGGTTTGGTCAATTGCCTTTTGTACGCTTAGTTCGCTGGTAATATCTGCTGAAAGGGGAAGAAAAGACTTGTTTGCACGACCTACCACTTTTTCAAGATCGCTGACGTTTCTGGAAGTCGCGGCAACCTGGTATCCTTGTTCTAATAATGTTTTTACGAGGGTGAGCCCTAATCCTTTAGAGGCACCTGTTATAAACCATACTTTCTTTTTCATGATGTAATTTTTAGATTTTTTCAATTCTTTGTTAATACCCCAAAATTACTCCTGCCGGAAACGCCGCGTTTGCTGCAATCAAGCCAATAATTGTAAAATTCAAACATTGTGTTTCAAGGAACTTTCACCGGCTAAATGTTGCGCTTCACCGTTGTAGAAATGTCAATTGGCTTAATTGAATGAATTCTAAGTGTAACATTCCCGATCTTGCACCGACTAATTGGTAACAACCTTAATTTTATGAAGCGAATTATACTTTTTATAGCCGGTATGGTCATGTTCCTGAGCGCTGATGCACAATTTGGAATGATGGGAGGAGGACCGGCAAAACCAAAGGTGACAGGCAAGATTACTGCCCTCATACTGGATTCAATCACTAAAAAACCCATCGATTATGCAAGTGTTTCCTTAAGTAAAGTGAGCGATAGCAAATCTGTGAATGGTGGGGTGACTGATGAAAAAGGGAAGTTGTCCTTGCAAAATGTAGCACCTGATCAATATAAATTGCTGGTTGGTTTTATGGGGTACAAGACCAAAACCCTGCTGTTGAAGACTACGCCGGAAAAACCGGATCTGAATGCCGGTATTATTTACATCAGCCCTACTGAAAATAATTTAAAGGAAGTTGCTGTGGTAGGTGAACGCGCACTGATAGAAAATAAGGTAGATAAGCTGGTTTATAACGCTGAGGCGGACATTACCAATGCGGGCGGCGATGCGACAGATGTGATGCGCAAGGTACCTATGCTGTCTGTTGATATGAGCGGGAATGTTCAATTGCGTGGCAGTTCGGTACGTGTGCTGATCAACGGGAAACCGTCTGGTACGATGGCCAACAGTGTTGCTGATGCGCTGAAGATGATTCCTGCGGAGCAGATTAAAAGTGTTGAGGTGATAACCAGCCCCTCGGCGAAGTATGATGCGGAAGGATCGGGCGGTATCATCAATATCATCACCAAGAAAAATACTTCGGAGGGAACCAGCGGAAGTGTGAATGCTTCGGCGGGTACACGTTCGAACAATGGCGCGTTTAACCTGAATGTAAAAACTGGCAGACTTGCGGTAACGACCAGTTTAGGCGTGAACCATGCCTATCCGCAAAATTCGAGTGTGGTGACCTTTAACAGCTCTACGCTGAATGGGGTGACTAGTACTGTGAACCAGAATGGGTTTTCTGACTGGTCCAGGGTAGGTTATAACGGAAGTGCCGGCCTGGATTATGATCTGAATGCTTACAATAACTTTACTACAAATGTTAAGCTGAACAGCTTTTCCAACGGTGGGCCGGGACATTCTAACATCGACGTAAATGGTGTGACCTCTGAAAACATCAGGGATATGGACATGAGTTTTAAAAATTTGGACTGGACCATGGATTACAGAAAAACCAGCAAGCGTGAAGGCGAAGAGTTCAGTGTGTCCGCCCAGTTGTCTACAGGACGTAACGGCAGTGATTTTTCCAATTTCTTCACCGGAGGCGGACTTCCCGACAGACAGATCCTGGGGTCTAACACAGGTAAGAATAACGAATACACCCTGCAGGCAGATTATGTATATCCGATTACAAAATCAACTACATTGGAGACTGGTATTAAGGGCATCATGAGAAAGATCACCAGTGATTATGATGTGACTGCGCAGGATTTTGATTACGATCAGAATGTGGGTTCTGCATATGGTGTGCTGGGTTTTAAACTGACGAAAAAGATAACAGCTAAGGCTGGACTGCGTGCAGAATATACTAAAATTGATGGGCTGGCTGGCAATGCGATTACTTACAACAACGATTATTTTAACCTTTTTCCAAGCGTAATCGTATCCCAGGCCCTGTCTGGAATGAGCACGCTGAAGTTGAGTTATAACCGTAGGGTACAGCGTCCGAGCCTTTTCTACCTGAATCCGTTCAGGAACGAGAGTGATGTGTTCAATCCTATGGAGGGTAATCCAAAGTTGTCGCCCGAGCTGACCGATAACATCGAATTGGGCTATTCTACTTTTATCAAAGGTTCGGTGATCAATGCTTCGGTATTTTACCGCAATACTCAGGATGTGATTGAGAGCAAGATTGCCCCGATTGAAAACAACAGAAACCTGACTACTTATGCGAATGTGGGCACGAGCAAGTCGTATGGATTTAACGTGTTTGGTTCTTATAATCCTAAACCGAAATGGACATTGATGGCCAATTTTGGTTTGAATACTTATGAAGTGAGCAGCAGTGCCAATAATGTGAATACGGGTACATTTCTGAACTACAACGCATTCTTGCGCTCTGCGTATGCGTTGAATGGAGGCTGGAGCACGGAGCTCTGGGGGGTGATCAATTCTCCAAGAAGAACATTCCAGGGGAAAACAGATATGATGTATTTTTATGGCGGTGCTGTAAAGAAAGAGATCTTAAACAAGATGGCAACGATAGGTATCAATGTGCTGAATCCTTTGAGCCGGGACCTGAACATCAAGACAGTAAATAATACAGCGAATTCTACCCAGCGCACTGACATCCATTATCCGCTCCGCTCGTTCGGACTTAATTTTAGTTATAAATTCGGTAAGCTAAAGTTTACGCAGAAGAAAACGGTCAAGAATGATGACCTGAAGAAAGAGGAAGGCCAGGGCGGTATGGGCGGTGGTATGGGTGGCGGCACGCAGTAGGCCCTTATTGTTTTTTTACGGTTTTGAGGATAACCAGGTTCTGCGGGTTTATGGTCAGGCCTGAAATGTTGTTCTGTGTCATGACTACAGATTGATCATAGTAAATAGGGACCATGTTGCCATATTCTATGATCATTCTTTCCATTTTATGATACATGAGGTAGCGTTTGTTGTTATCGCGCTCATAATAACTGTCTTCAAAGAGCTTGTCGAATTCTTTATTGTAATAGGCGGTGTAGTTGGGGCCGTTGGGTACTTTGTTTTTGGAATAGAATACGGCCAGGTAGTTTTCTCCGTCGGGATAGTCAGCGATCCAGGACCCGCGGAAAAAGTTAACTTCGTTTTTAGACATCAGATCGCGAAGGCTGGCACTCGCGCTTACATCTACTTTGGTTTTAATACCGATTTCACTCAGCTCGCCTTGTACAAATTCTATAAGGTCTTTATAGGTGGTTGAGGTATTTAACATAAGCTGAGGCATGCCTTTTCCATTCGGAAAACCGGCTTCTGCCAAGAGTTGCGCTGCTTTTTTCGGGTTGTAATGATATCCCTTTACCGCAGTGCTGTCAAATCCGGGCATGCCCTGGGGTATAAAACCAGAAGTCGCAGGAATGCCTATTCCGTTTCTCAGGTATTTGATCAGTTTGGGTTTGTCTATTGCATAGTTAATGGCCTGACGTATCTTTTTGAGCCTGAGCGGTGAATTTTTAGTAATGGCTTTTGTGGAGTCGACCATGATGCCGATGTATTCTGTACAGAGGTAGGGGCCTTTGCGCAATACAAATTTCCCCTTGTACCTGCTGGTCATTTTGCCGCTTTTGGTAAGGATGTCATCCCGGTAAGAGCCGTCGACCTTGTCGAAAAAATCGAGTTCTTTTTTAAGGAAATTCATAAAAGCACTTTGCTTGTCTGTAATGAAGCTGACTTTTACGGCGTCCAGATAGGGCAACTGCTGGTCATTGGCATCCTTTTCCCAGTAGTGTTCGTTTTTAAGCAATACCAGGATCTCGTCTTCCTTCCAGTACTTAAAGCGGAATGGGCCCGTACCAACGGGATGGCTCCGGAAATCTCGGCCATAATGTGCTACAATTTCTTTTGGAACCACTGAACAGTATTGCGTGGAAAGCAGGTTGAGAAAGGCGGGAAAGGGTTTAACCAGTTTAACCTGGAAGGTGGTATCGCTGATCGCGATGAAACTACTGATGTCTTTGACCTTGTCGCTAAAGATCCAGCCGCCTGATGATGCGACTTTAGGGTCGATGAGCCGATAAAAGCTGTATACAAAATCTGAAGCGATGACCTTGCGGCCCTTTCCATTGGGGAACAGTTCATGGTCATGGAAATAGACATCGTTTCTAAGCGCAAAGGTGTAAGTGAGTCCGTCGCCAGACACCTTCCATGTTTTGGCGATACATGGAATGGTATTTAATGCGCTGTCTATCTGTACCAGTCCGTTGAATACCTGGTTGATCATCCAGATCGCATTTTGGTTGCGTGCGAAAGCCGGATCCATAGAGGTCAGGTTCTGGTCGAGATTCATGTTGAATACTTTCTTGTCGCCATCGCCTGAAGATCCGCCACAGGACAGCAGGGTAAGCAGCGGTAAAGCACAAAAAAGATAGGTGATAATACGGTGCATCGGCTAAGGAATACTATTTTTGCACAAAATAATAAATAAATCGTTATGTCTCTTTTAGATGCGGTGATAAATAAGGTTGAAGATGGAGTGCTGCGTGAGCAATTGCAGGAGCGGGTTGATATTGTGCTGCACAAAATCAAGTTTATGGAGAAAATTCCGGTAAGCTGCCTGGATACCGAAAATGCATCGGGCAGGGAGCTGCAGGATCTTATAGTTACCGCTGGTGGAGAGCTGCAAGCCGATCCGTTGAATGCCCGGGTTGTTATTTATTGTGAAAAGGAAGTCGGAATATTGCAGCTCATGGGTGCGGTGCCCGCACTGCTTCATAAAGACTGGCCGGCCGTTACTTACAGCAGGGTATACCTCTGGGAAGATTTTCGGGAACCTTCAGCACAGGCCCAAAGCGCAGTTGACGCACTGGAGGACCTTGCTGAGATGCTCTATCCGGGATATTTTGTTTTTGGAAATGAGGGCAAGACCTGGATCAGCTTTAAAACGCAATAAATTTGTCCATTTGCTGGCTGGTGAACTTTAGGGTATCTTCTTTAAAAAGGTTGCCGTTCCCGTCGAGTTCTGTCTTTATGGCGGCGATGTGAAGCCGAAGTGGCAATACGTGCAAATGAAGGTAGCTGCACACGCCTCCGAAATGATCAATTCCACGGATATTGCCGTATTTCCCGGAAGATACACCCACTAGTGCGGCCTTTTTGTCGTAGAAGCTATCAGGGAAATTACACGCATCGATAAATATCTTCAGTACACCAGGAAAACTGCCATTATATTCGGGAATAATGAAGAGAAATTTCGTGGTTTTGGTAATCATTTCCTGTATGACTTCAAACCCGGGACTGTGGTGGCCATAAAGATCGGTTGATATCAGGGTGTCGGGCAGATTTTCAAGATTAAAGAGATTGGTTTCCAAGCCTTTTAACTTCAGGGTATTCTGATAATATTTAGCAACTTTCAGCGTATTACTTAGTGGTCTGTTGGTTCCTGATATGATGGTTACCATGGTTAAATTGTTAATAAGATGTGTAAAACACTTGTAGCTTTAGTGCTAATTTTGCCTTTTAGTTTGTATCTTAGCTATCCGTAAAAATATGCCTGAATCATTGCAAAAATAGCATTTTTTATAGATTTACTACACGTAAAATCAAGGCTTAAAAGAATAATTGAAATTATTAATTAGATAGATGAGTAAAATTATTGCATTGGCAAATCAGAAGGGCGGGGTGGGTAAAACTACTTCATCAATTAATCTGGCCGCAAGTTTAGCCGTACTGGAATATAGAACACTATTGGTTGATGCCGATCCCCAGGCTAACTCTACTTCGGGCATTGGATTCGACCCAAGAAGCATCAAAAACAGCATCTATGAATGCATCATTAATGATGTGGAGCCATCGGAAGCAATTCAAAAGACGGATACCCCGAATCTGGATCTGCTGCCTGCTCACATTGACCTTGTCGGTGCCGAGATCGAGATGATTAACCTGAACAACCGTGAATATAAAATGAAGGCGGTTCTGGAGAAGGTGAAGGACCAGTATGATTTTATCATTGTAGATTGTTCTCCCTCTTTAGGTCTGATCACGATCAATGCGCTAACTGCTGCGGATTCTGTGATCATTCCCGTGCAGTGTGAGTATTTTGCACTTGAGGGTTTGGGTAAGTTGTTGAATACCATTAAGATCGTACAAAGTCGTTTGAACCCTGAACTGGAAATAGAAGGCATCTTACTGACAATGTATGATGTTCGTCTGCGTTTGTCTAACCAGGTGGTTGAAGAGGTGAAAACGCATTTTCAGGAACTTGTTTTTGATACCATCATCCAGCGCAATACCCGCTTGAGTGAGGCGCCGAGCTATGGCGTTTCGGTGATCATGCACGATGCAAATTGCAAGGGTGCGATCAACTATTTGAATCTGGCCCGCGAAATCGTGAGTAAGAATGGAATGGTGAGGGAGGAGCAGGATTCAACTACAGCTTTAATTTAAAATTATATTAATGACATCTTTTCAGCGAAAAACAGGTTTAGGTAAAGGATTGAGTGCGCTTTTGGATGACTCGGATACTGTTAATCCACCAAAGAACGGAGTGAATCCGGTAAGTGAGACCAGGCAGGAGACCGTCAATAATAACATCGGTCACATCAATATCGTTGATATTGAAACCAATCCCTATCAGCCGCGTACGGAATTTGATCAGGTTGCTTTAAATGAACTTTCTGAATCGATCAAGGTTCAGGGATTGATACAACCCATTACCGTAAGGCAGCATAAGGCAGGCAAGTACCAGCTGATTTCTGGCGAACGCAGGCTTAGGGCTTCCAAACTGGCCGGGCTGACCCAGATACCTGCATATATTCGTTCTGCTGATGATCAGCAGATGCTGGAAATGGCACTGATCGAAAATATTCAGCGCGAAAACCTGAATGCGATTGAGGTGGCACTCAGCTTTCAGCGCATGCTGGATGAGTGTAACCTGAAGCAGGAGCAGCTTGGTGAAAGGGTAGGTAAGAATCGTACTACTGTGGCCAATTACCTGCGTCTTTTAAAATTACCGCCTGCGATCCAGATTTCTATACGGGATCAGAAAATAACTATGGGGCATGCCCGCGCATTGATCAACGTTGATCAGGCAGATAAGCAGCTTTTTATTCACAATGAGATTATTGATAAGGGTCTTTCAGTTAGGAAGGTAGAAGAACTGGTAAGGAGCATAAACAGTGTGCAGGTGAAACCTGCCCAGCGTATCGCTTCATCCGGCGTATCATTTGAGCATCAGAAACTACAAAGGGACCTTGCTTCTAAGTTTGCTACAAAGGTAAAACTGAAGGTTGGAGAAAATGGAAAGGGCGCGATTGAGATTCCTTTTGTATCTGAGGATGACCTGAGCCGTATTTTAGAACTATTGGATTGGTAATGCGTAAGTATCTGCTTCTGCCGGTTCTGTTGCTTTTCAGTTCAGCTGTATTGAAGGCGCAGGAAGTGGTGCCCATCAAAGAAGACAGCCTTGTACAGAAAACAGATACCGTCAAGAAGCGTCCTGCCTATGTAAATCCGGGAAAGATTGCAGGAAAAAGAGCTGCATTCAGGTCTATGATTGTTCCTGGGCTGGGACAGATAACCAACGGCGTAACGGTTTACCGGCTTGCGAAGGTAGCGGGAATATATACCGGGGCGACCATGCTCACACTCTCTTATATTGAAAATAGCAGTAATTATAAGCTGGTACTGGCAGAACTGAGGTACAGGGCTGCAAACAATGGCCAGCCAGATCCTGTTGGGCCCTTCAGAAACACGCAGCAGATCGAGGGCCTGAATGCGGCTAAGGATACTTTCAGAAGGAACAGGGAGGTAATCGTTTTTTCTTATGTGGGTCTCTACCTGATCAATATAATAGAGGCTTATATAGACGCGAGACTGAAGTACTTTGATGTAAGTGATATTGCATTCAAGGTTTCTCCCGGCCTGATTAACACCAATGCGATGTATGGTTTTAATCAGCCTGTTCCCGGTGTCACACTTACACTTAAATTTTAATACTTTTGATGCGCAGTGATTTCAGCTGCGGATCATTTGAGCAATAAATAAAGATAAAAAAATACAAAATGAAGATAGCACTGCTTGGTTATGGTAAAATGGGTCAGATCATTGAACGTTTTGCCTTAGAAAGGGGGCATGAGGTGGTGTTGAAGATCACGATTGATAATCCGGATGACCTTACCGAAAGTAATCTGCGCAAGGCGGATGTGGCGATAGATTTTAGCGCGCCGGATGCTGCGATAGGCAATATTTATGCTTGCTTTGAAGCAAACCTGCCAATCGTTGTGGGTACCACTGGTTGGTATGGGCAATTGCAGGAGGTAAAGAATGAGTGTGTGGTGAGTAACAATACGTTGCTTTATGGGTCTAACTTCAGTATAGGGGTTAACCTGTTCTTTCACATGAATAAACTATTGGCAAAACTAATGAATGATTATCCGGCATATGAGGTGCAGGTAGAGGAGATTCACCATACACAAAAACTGGATTCGCCAAGCGGAACAGCCATGACCATTGCTGAAGATATTATCGCTAATGTGGACAGAAAGAGCGAATGGGTAAATGAACTGGAAGGAACTCCTTTTGATGAGGTGATCAGGAAAGAGCAGCTGCTGATTGAATCGCACCGGATTGATAGTGTACCTGGTACGCATACCGTAGTGTACAGTTCTGAAGTGGATGAAATAGAATTTAAGCATACTGCGCATAACCGGGCAGGATTTGCTTTGGGTGCTATAGTAGCTGCGGAATGGCTGGAGAAGAGGCAGGGTTTTTACAATATAACAGATATATTTAATTTTAAATAAGCGCAAGATATGAGTTGGAAGTTCTGGCAAAAGAATAAAGCCGATAACAACAAGCCTGTACAAAAAAAATCAAAAAGCAGAGAATGGCTGGATGCAATTTTATTTGCTGTGATCGCCGCAACCATCATCAGGGTATTTTTTATAGAGGCTTATACGATCCCTACGGGTTCAATGGAGCGTTCATTGCTTATTGGAGACTTCCTGTTTGTAAGTAAGGTAAATTATGGGGCCCGGATACCTATGACCCCGGTGGCTTTCCCTTTTGCGCATCACACGATGCCGCTTACAGGAACCAAAGCGTATTGGGAAGGTGTACAATGGGATTATCGCAGGCTGCCCGGCTTTTCAGATATCAAGAGAAACGATGTTGTAGTATTTAATTACCCTCAAGGTGATACTGTGGCATTGGAAAGGCAGGATGATGATTACTACCGTATGGTTAGGGCGGAGGGATGGAAGTCGGTTAACACCAATTATACCATCGTAAGCCGTCCTGTTGATAAAAGGGAAAATTACATCAAAAGATGTATTGCGATTGGGGGTGATACGGTGAGCATGAAGGCCGGACTGGTATCGGTAAATGGTAAGCCGGAAAAATTGAAGCCTACCGGGAATTTTACTTATGTGGTTGAATTTAAGACCAGTGATGTTAATGGAAGTGCACTGGAGGATATTGGGTTTAATATTGGGCAGGATATTTTTCAGCAGACCCAGACTACCTATGTATTTGCGAACGCCAGTCAGATCATGATGGATAAGGTAAGGCAGCTGGATTTTGTGAAGTCTGTTAGAGATGTGACTAAACCTGAGGGTGAACTTGAAATTGATGTTTTCCCGCACGATCCCAACAGACGCTGGAACGTGGATAATTTCGGTCCGATCATCATTCCAAAAAAAGGATGGACGGTTACATTGGATAGTGCCAACATGCCGCTTTATGAAAGAAGTATCAGAATTTATGAGGGGAATACATTGGTGAAGTCTGGCAATGGATGGCTGATCAATGGAAAGCCCGAAACAACATATACCTTCAAAATGGACTACTATTGGATGATGGGTGATAACAGACACAATTCACTTGACTCCCGTTACTGGGGCTTTGTACCCGCAGACCATATTGTGGGTAAGGCACTGTTTGTTTGGATGAGCTTTGATTCGAATGGATCTTTCTTCAACAAAATCCGGTGGAACAGATTGCTTAGAGGCATTCACTAAGGTGCAGTTAGCATAAAATTAGGTAGGCGGGTTACGGTTGTAACCCGCCTTTTTTTTTGTAATCAAACTAATACTTTTGTAAAGTATGAAGTACTTTTAAAAAAAATTATAAAGTTTTGTAGTTTATTATAAAAATATAATTAAGTTTGGATTATCCAAAACTTACCAAATTGACTGTAATAATCCAAAAGAACCGGGAACTTAGAAAAGAACTCATCAGGCATCTTTATTACGATAGGATGATGACGCTTACTGAACTAAGTTCGGCGAGCAAAAAAAGCTTGCCCTTAGTGACTAGTATAGTTAATGATCTGGCTGGAGAAGGACATATTATAGAGCACGGTCTTGCACCTTCGACTGGCGGCCGCAGACCTTTGGCATTCCTTTTAAATCCTGCTAAAAAAAGATTTATTGTGGCTGTTGCGGTTGACCAGCTGGTAGCTCAGTTTGTGATCTACGATCAGTTCAATGAAGCACAGGGGCCTGT
>DATFQH010000289.1:0-7965 GCA_035264385.1 Pedobacter sp. | reverse complement strand
TATCATATTTTTCACGGCTAAAGCCACTCTTATCGTCGTAAATGTCGAGGGCAGCTACGTCCCAATACGCATTGCCGGGATTGTAGACTGCAGCATCATTTTCCAGAGTTCCAAAATCTTGTATGTCCCATACCCAAATCAGATTACTGAGCGCCTTTGTTTTGCTCAGGTAGTCGTGAGTTAGCTGAAAGAGCTTCCTGGTTCCGTCTTCACCTGGTCTGCCGCCCCACCAGAATACACCCTGGTTCATTTCATGCAGAGGTCTGAACAGCACTTCCACGCCTTTATCTTCCAGTTGCTGCAGGTAAGAGGCCACTTCATCCATCATGATTTTCCACCGGGTATTGATCTTACTGCCGTCGGTCAGCAGTTCCTTCCACTGCTCGTCAGTCAGGTTGCTTAGCACTCCTTTTTTATCCCATCCGCAAGGCTGGTCCAGTGCCGGGTTACAAGCATGCCACATGATGTTGACGAGCGCACCTTTATTCCACTGAACAATGGCTTCGTTGATCATGGTCTGCCGGGCTGCAATGTTTTGTTCCTGGAAAAGGAAATCACCACTCCACAGTGCGGGATATTTACCGGTGACCTTTTGCATTTCACTTGTCCAGGCAGCAGGCCTGGAATTAGGCTCACGGTTGTGAATTCCGGAGATCGTCTGCGTACCCGATATTTTATATAAAAGATCCAGTGTTTTAAATCTGGTATGTTTGACCGGATGAGGTTTCTTTTTAATGTTGAATTGCGCATTTGCAACAATACTGAATGCCATTAAAAGTAGGATCAGGTTTATTTTTTTCATTTTTGGTTAGTGTTAGGTTGATCATTCCCTCGCTGGTGCAGACCTTCTGATCAAAGCTAAAGAACTTGACATTATTATATTAATGAATTTTTAACAAATTATAGTACTCTTCTCAAATATGAAAATCATATCAAGCTTTCTTTCTCCACCCGGGGCTTCTTTAGGCCTTTGATTAAATACCATCATATTCTGCTAAAATTCAATCATATTATATCCGGATGATATTGTAAATTGCATATCCAACCAGTTTTATATAAGTTTGTCATAATAAATAACCCAATTAATGAAACATACTATTAGTGAATTAGAAGATATCGCTGCTCAGGTAAGAAGAGATATAGTTAGAATGGTACATGCCTGTCAGTCAGGCCACCCTGGTGGATCCCTGGGTTGTGCCGACTTTTTTACCGCCCTTTATTTTGAAGTGATGAACCACAACACCGACTTCACAATGGATGGCAAAGGCGAAGACCTTTTCTTTCTTTCAAACGGACACATTTCTCCTGTATTTTACAGTGTACTGGCCAGATCCGGCTATTTTGATGTCAGCGAACTGGCTACCTTCAGAAAACTTAATTCGAGATTACAGGGCCACCCTACTACACACGAAGGACTGCCTGGTATCAGGATTGCTTCCGGTTCATTGGGTCAGGGCATGTCTGTTGCCATCGGTGCAGCACAGGCCAAAAAACTAAATAAAGACCATTCAATAGTATATACATTACATGGTGACGGCGAACTTCAGGAAGGACAAAACTGGGAAGCCATCATGTATGCGCCTTTTAACAAGGTAGATAACCTGATCGCTTCTGTCGATTACAATGGACAGCAGATTGACGGGCCAACAGAAAAGGTACTTTCGCTTGAAAATCTTCAGGCTAAATTTGAAGCTTTCGGATGGCACGTAATCAATTCTGACGGAAATGATATGGACGGCATTGTAAAAGCATTGCATTATGCCAAGTCTCTTACCGGAAAAGGTAAACCAATTCTTAATTTGATGAGTACCCAAATGGGTTACGGTGTAGATTTCATGATGGGATCGCATAAATGGCATGGTGTTGCCCCAAATGACGAACAATTGGCAACTGCTTTGGCACAATTAACCACTACTCAAAAAGATTATTAGCAAAGTAAAGGTCTTGAAACCTGCGTGAGCAAGCTTAAACACCTTAATTAAAATAGAAAACTCGTGAAAAAATATACATATACAGAAAAAAAAGATACACGTTCAGGTTTTGGTGCAGGCCTTCTGGAAGCCGGACAGAAGAACCCTGAAGTAGTGGCTTTATGTGCCGATTTAGTGGGCTCTCTAAAGATGGATGCATTTATCAAAGAATTCCCCGAGCGTTTTTTCCAGATCGGTATTGCAGAAGCAAACATGATCGGTATTGCAGCGGGCCTGACTATCGGAGGAAAAATTCCTTTTACAGGGACATTTGCCAATTTTTCTACAGGACGAGTTTACGATCAGATCCGTCAGTCGGTAGCTTATTCTGATAAAAATGTAAAGATCTGCGCATCCCATGCAGGCTTGACTCTTGGGGAAGACGGTGCTACTCACCAGATTCTTGAAGATATAGGCCTGATGAAAATGCTTCCGGGTATGACAGTAATCAATCCTTGTGATTACAACCAGACCAAGGCAGCTACAATCGCAATCGCAGAACACCACGGTCCGGTTTACCTGCGTTTCGGACGTCCGGTAATCCCTGTATTTACTGACCCTGATCAAAAATTTGAGATTGGAAAAGCATGGATGGTAAATGAAGGTACTGACGTAACCATTATAGCTACAGGACACATGGTATGGAAAGCCATTGAAGCCGGAGAAAAATTAGCCGAATTGGGCATCGATGCAGAGATCATCAACATTCATACGATTAAACCTTTAGATGAAGAAGCAGTCTTAAAGTCGGTAAAGAAAACCGGTTGTGTAGTGACTTGTGAAGAGCACAACAAATTCGGCGGTCTTGGAGAAAGCATTGCAAGATTACTTTCTACTGAATTCCCGGCTCCACAAGAATTTGTTGCTGTAAACGATAGTTTCGGCGAAAGCGGAACACCTGATCAGTTGATGACCAAATACGGTCTCGACAGTGTGAACATTGTTGAAGCAGTACAAAAAGTTATCAAGAGAGCGGGCAAATAAAAACTCATCGCTTAAAGGACATTGAATGAAGCAGGTTGAAGATTCGGAGATCTTAGAGAAATTCTCTAACACAAAAACTCGCAACGAAGCCTTTAACCTGCTTTTAAATAAATACCAGCAGAAAATCTACTGGCACATCCGCCGGCTGGTGATAGATCACGATGACACGGACGACCTCGTACAGGATGTGTTCATCAAAGTCTGGAAGAACCTGGAAAACTTCCGCAACGACTCGCAGCTGTATACATGGATTTACCGCATCGCCACTAATGAATCTATAACTTTTCTGAATAAGCAAAAACAGCGCAACAATACTCCGCTCGATGAAGTATCTGCTGAACTGGAGCAGACACTGGTAGCCTCTTCCTATTTTGATGGAGATAAAGCACAGATGAAACTGCAAAAGGCGCTGCTTACTCTGCCGGAAAAACAAAGGCTTATTTTCAACATGAAATACTTCGATGACCTTAAATATGAGGAAATTGCAGCCATAACAGGTACCAGCGTCGGGGCGTTGAAGGCGTCTTTTCATATTGCCGTAAAAAAAATTGAAACTTTTATGCTAAATGAAGACATTACCTTTTAAACCTTTTGCCGATTAATGTATCAATATATACGAAATGGAAGAAAATTTAGAACATAGCGATTGGATGAAGGGGATTAAGGAAACTGGGTTTACTGTTCCTTCCGGTTATTTTGATGACTTGAATACAGGCATCAAAGCCCGTATTAGTGCAGAAAGGCTCAGAAATGTAGTTCAGGAAACTGGTTATGATGTGCCTGACGGTTATTTTGAAAAGTTACATACCACGATCCTGACCAAGACCACCAGTCAGTCGGTTAGTGATACGAAACCCAAGGTTGTTCGTTTGTGGCGTTCAAATATATTAAAATATGCATCCGCAGCCTGCTTTTTGATCGTTGCAGGTGCCGGAATCTATTTCAATTACAATCAGCCGGCCACAATCAACGGCATTGGCTATACTGATGCAGCTGCAGAGCAGATGCTGTTTGATATTGACGAGGAGGTGATCATTGAACATATAGAGGCCAATTACAGAGATGAACAAAAGCCAACTGCCACAGAAGAGGCGCTGGAAAATTACATCCTCAACAATTACTCCCAAAATGATTTGACAGGGAATTTATAACTATAAGTATAACAATGAAGAATCTACTTATTACAGCGCTCTTCTTATTGCCTTTTTTCGTTTCGGGACAGAGCCGTGATGGAAGGAACAATGAGATCGAAACGTATAAAATCGCTTATCTAACTGAAAAACTGGGTCTTTCTTCGGACGAAGCTAAAATATTCTGGCCAATTTATAACGACTGGCAGCGGGAGCAAGGCTTATTGCGCAAGGAACGCTACCAGAAGATGATCAGCTTCAGGAAGATCGACGAGATTGAAGCGCTTTCAGACACGGAAGTACAAAAGCTGATCACCAACGACTTTAGCATTAAGCAAAGAGAACTGGACCTGGAAAAGAAATATTATTATAAACTGAAATCAAGTCTTCCGATCAAAACCGTAGGTAAATATTATCGTGCGCAAGAAGCTTTTAAACGTGAAATTTTATCCAGATATAGAAACGGAAAGCCCGGAAGGAATTAAATTTGTAATTTTGCGTTATGCTTACACAACGCCAGTTATTTCTTCAGCATAACGCCCAAACCACGCTTGAACCATTACTTTTAGAGTTTGTCAAAGCAAAGGGAATGTATTTATATGATCCTAAGGGCAAAAAATACATGGATCTCATCGCCGGAATCGGTGTCAGTAATGTAGGGCACTGCCATCCTGCCGTAGTCAATGCAGTAAAGGAACAGGCAGAAAGCTATATGCACATTATGGTGTACGGCGAATTTGTTCAAAGCCCTCAGGTGAATTTTGCTAAGGCGCTTGCCGATGTTTTACCTGATGTCCTGAACTGTACTTACTTTGTTAATTCGGGTACGGAAGCTGTTGAAGGCGCTATGAAGCTGGCCAAACGTCATACCAGACGTTCAGAATTCATTGCCTGTCACAACTCTTATCATGGCAGCACACAGGGTGCGCTGAGCCTGATGGGCAATGAAGAATTCAAGCAGGCTTACCGGCCATTGCTTCCACATGTCAAATTCATCAGTTACAATTCAGTTCCCGAGCTGGATCTGATTACAGGAAGGACTGCAGCGGTATTTGTGGAAACTATTCAGGGTGAAGCGGGCATAAGAGTAGCAGATGAAGCATGGTTTAAAGCCCTCAGAGCAAAATGTACCGATACAGGAACCTTGCTGGTACTCGACGAAATTCAGTGTGGATTTGGGCGTACAGGAAAGCTTTTCGGGTTTGAGCATTTCGACATTGTTCCCGATATTATTTTGCTGGCGAAAGGAATTGGAGGAGGAATGCCTATTGGTGCATTTATCAGTTCCCGGGAAATCATGGCTGGTTTGGCCGTTAATCCAATCCTCGGCCACATCACTACATTTGGAGGCCATCCGCTGAGTTGCGCGGCCGGCCTAGCTACGTTGCAAACCATTCTTTCGGAAGACATTGTAGCCGAAGTTGCAGCTAAAGGAGCGCTGTTCAAAACTTTGTTAAAGCATCCTGCCATCAAAGAAGTAAGAGGAAAAGGGCTTATGATCGCGGTAGAATTTGAGAGCTTTGCCATTAACAAAAAAATTATTGATGCCTGCATTGAAGACGGGTTAATCAGCGATTGGTTCCTGCACTGCAGCAACTCTATGCGCATAGCGCCCCCACTGATCATTACCAATGAAGAGATTGAATGGGCCTGCGGAGTTATATTAAAACATGCAACACAAACCGTTTAGTTCATCTTTTGTCTCTTAATCAGGTAGGCCTGCAGCACCGGGTAAAAGCCAGCAGATATATCTGCGTCGACCATATCGATCTTATACTGGATACATTTGAACCTTATGGCTTCCCTGTAGAGACTCATCCTGGAAAGGTATTCAGCTTTTACTTTTGAGGTATGTGCTTTTAAGGTTGCACCGGTCTCCATGTCTACAAATTCATAAGGCCGGTTTTCAAACTCAAAATTCACTTCTCTTGCCTTATCGGTAACATTAAAAATAACCACTTCATGCTTGTTAAACTTCAAGTGTTGCAGGGCAGAAAACAGTGCATCGGTGTCGTTTTCGTTTTGAAGAGTATTTAACATGTCACTAAAGATAACCACAAGGGAACGCTTATGGATCAGCTCGGCAATTTGGTGCAGTGCTTGTTCCAGATTGGTTTTGTGATTCATTTGCTTAGATTTCAGTGTATTTTCAAGATGTGTAAACAAATACTTTTGATGAGTAGTCGTAGATTTTGCCGGAGTGTTTAATACCAGGTGATCTGTAAACAGGCTCAAACCAAAGGCATCACGCTGGCGCTTCAGCAGATACACGAGAGCGGCTACAGCCTGGACTGAAAAATTAAGCTTGTTGTATTCAGCTAGAGGGAAATACATAGAAGATGATACATCGATGATAAACTGACAACGGAGATTTGTTTCCTCTTCGTATCTTTTACTAAACAGTTTATCTGTTCTGGCAAATAGTTTCCAGTCGATGTTCTTTACGCTGTCGCCGGTATTATATAGTCTGTGCTCGGCAAACTCAACAGAAAAACCATGGAAAGGACTCTTATGCAGACCGGTAATGAAACCCTCAACCACCTGCATGGCCAGAAGTTCAAGGTTACTGCTAAAATGTAAAGGTTGCGGATCAATTGGCGGCGGCATCCGTAAATATAAAAAAAGCGTTCATAAATATGAACGCTTTCGTAAACTGTATGTATTGAATGATTATAATTGTTTATCTAGTTTTCCGGCCAATACAGACTTTGGAACTGCTCCAACCTGTTTGTCTACCACTTGCCCACCTTTAAAATATAATAAAGCAGGAATATTACGAATCCCAAATTGAGTTGAAATCTGAGGATTATTATCTACGTTAACCTTACCCACAACAGCTTTTCCTTCATATTCTCTGGATATCTCATCTACTGATGGCCCAACCATGCGACAAGGACCGCACCATTCTGCCCAAAAATCAACCAAAACGGGTTTATCTGATTTTAATACAACTTCCTCGAAGTTTGCATCTGTAATTTCCAATGCCATAATTTCTATTTTTTATTTACAAATATATAATCAATTGTAGTGCCATCAAGATTGGTCATGCCAATATGACATTAGTTCAACTTAGGGTTAACATTTAAAGCGATCAATTGTTCGAGAAAATGATTGTTTGGATTGATCTTCACCGATTTAGAAGGCATTTTTATATTTACATTCTGCTCTCTGTCGTAAATATCGAACAGGAGCTGGCAGTTTTGCTGATCAGTATTTGCTTTATTGTCTTCAAGTATCGCATGGATCTGGCTCATGAAATCGTCATTGATCCTTTCTATCGGAACCTGAATGGTTACACACTTGGCCAGTTTATCCCTTAGCTCAGAAAGCAAGTTAATTGACGTAATCTTAAACTCCCAATCGCCCTCCTTTCTAAAGCGTTCGGCAACCCTACCTCTTATCTGCAGAAAATATCCGTCCGTCAGGAACTGCTTGAACTTGATAAAATCATCGCCAAAAAGCGCCAGTTCACAGGTATCGTCATAATCTTCAAATACAATAGTTCCAAAAGGTTTTCCTGTCTTTGTCATCCGCTGCGCAGCAACAACAACCAGACCACCGACCACCAGCTCCCTGTTCTTGATTGTTTCAAATTCGGCTAGTACCTCTTCGTTACTGTCGCCACTCCTGATCTTATTAACAAGGGAAAGGTGACGTACTTTTTGCTGGCAGAACTCTCTGAGTTCCAATTTATAATTATCCAGAGGATGGCCGCTCAGGAAGATCCCGATAGCATCTTTTTCATACTTTAAACGGTCTATCAGGCTCCACTCCGGAGCTACCGGAAGTGATGGTTCAAGGATCAGATCGGCAACAGAACCGCCAAACAATGAAGATTGTGAAGAGGACTCATTGTTCTGGAAATCGTTGGCATATTTAAT
>DATFQH010000288.1:0-15332 GCA_035264385.1 Pedobacter sp. | reverse complement strand
ATCACACTTTCGGCTACTTCTTCATTATAAAGTTGCTTAATGCCTTTTAGTGCCTCATTAACTATAAAATTCATAGGCACAAACTTAGATAAAAAAGTATATTGTTGCTTCTATTCTAAATTTAAATAGCTTTGCTTTACGACAAACTTATTATGACTGAGCAAAACCAAAATTTCAATGTGAATGTAAGTACGGAGATTGGCAGGCTGCGCAAATTACTTATCCACAGCCCTGATAGCGGGTTGGGTAAAGTAGTCCCTTCCAAGGCACAGGACTGGCTTTTTGAGGACATCGTTCATCTAGACACCATCCGGAAGGATGAGTACGATTATTATGTCAAATTGCTGATGTACTTCCTTGATCCGGAAAAGATCAAAGGTAAATTAAACAGTATAGATGCTGTTGAATCTGACCGGAGTTTCTTTAAACCGGACCATCCTGATTTTCATAATTCACTAGAGGTCATAGAGGTTCAGAATTTACTTTCAGATATACTAGAGGATGCGTCTATCAGAAAGAAACTTTCGGCTGCCGTGTGTGCTATTGAAGGCTGTACTTATAAGCTTCAGCAACAGATGGTAGATACAGATCCTAAGGAACTGGCAAAGATATTCATTTCCGGAAGCCTGAACAATGATCATATGATCTTTGCGCCAATACCTAATCTGATTTTCACGCGTGATGTAGGTATTACCATTAACAATCACATTTTGTTAAATAAACCGGCAAAGAAAGCACGCAGCCGGGAAACGTTATTGATGCGTTATATATTTTTCAACCACCCGCTTTTCAGCGCATACACGGAAAATATTCTGGAAATCCCTGATCCTGCACAGCATTTTCTTCGTCCGGGAGAAGAAGATGACCACAGAACTACGCTTGAAGGTGGTGACGTGATGATGGTTAGCCCTGATCATGTGCTGATCGGTTGCAGTGAAAGAACCTCGGCTTATGGTGCTAATGAGGCCATTAAGTTGCTGTTTGAAAACAATTTGGTAAACAAGGTTACCGTTGTCAGGATTCCAAACAAACGCGACTTTATGCACATAGATACTGTTTTTACGCAGGTAAAAAGAAATATGTGGGCTTTGTTGAGTTCTATATCTAACACACAGCAGGGCAATTTAGCCGAACCGATTAATTTTCTTGTCGAACCGGACAAGAAAGAAGTTACCGAAATTTTTCAGTTCAATAAAGGAAGTTCTTCTCCACGCAGTTTTGAAAGTATAGAAGCACTGCTGGATGATATCAGCAGGACTGATCTGGGGAGTAGCGAGCCGACCAAATTTCTATATAGCGGAAACGGGTCCTTTCCTTATGATGCCAGGGAGCAATGGACGGATTCCTGCAATCTGCTGGCCATAAAAGAAGGTGTGGTATTGGGTTACGATCGTAATGACAAGACTATAGAGGCATTCAAAAGCAATGGATTTAAGGTCATAAAAGTACAGGATCTCCTGAACGATCTGGAAAGCGGAGTAGCCGATGCCGACACCATTACGGATACACTTGTTCTGATGCCTTCTGCAGAACTTTCCCGTGCCAGAGGTGGTTTCCATTGTATGAGTCTGCCTATCTTAAGAGACAAACTTTAATTTTTTATTTCTTATGCAAACTACAAGTTATATTTTGATGATCAGGCCGGTTGATTTCAAATTCAACGCCCAGACAGCCGGTAATAACAAATTTCAGCAGGCATCTGTTGAGCAAGATATACAGCTGCTTGCATTGAAGGAATTTGATGATTTCTCAAATCTTCTGCTGCAGAACGGAGTTGATGTAACTGTAATCAATGATACATTGCAGCCTGAAACTCCGGATTCCATCTTTCCAAATAACTGGGTGTCATTTCATGAAAACGGAGATGTTTTCCTGTATCCTATGTTTTCGGAAAACCGTCGTCTGGAACGCAGGACTGATATTATTGATACGTTGAGAAAGAATTTTTCGATCGGAAACATCGTTGATCTTTCTGCTTATGAACAGCGGTCGGTATATCTGGAGGGTACAGGAAGCATGGTTCTGGATCGTGTGCACAAAATTGCTTACGCGTGTCTATCTATCAGAACAGACAAAAAGGTACTGGACGATTTCTGCACCAGATCTGGCTACAAAGCGGTGGCTTTTAATGCTGCGGATGCATCAGGATTTCCCATTTACCATACGAATGTGATGATGTGCATCGGAACGGGTTTCGCTGTGATTTGTCTGGCATCCGTTCCGGATCTCCTGGAGCAGCAGGCGGTAGTTAAAAGTCTTGAAGAGAGCGGCATGGAAATCATCGACATTAGCATGGAACAGATGAACCGCTTCGCAGGGAATATGCTTGAAATCCAAAACAATAACGGGCAGAACCTGTTGGTAATGTCTGAACAGGCTTATCTTTCCCTTTCCAAAGGGCAGATCTTGAGGCTTGAACAATACAGTAAATTGATTTATTCACCCTTATATACTATTGAAAAAAATGGAGGAGGCAGTGCGCGCTGTATGCTTGCCGAAATACATCTGGCAAAACAGTCTTAGAACCTCATTTTGTGACAGTAAAAATATTTTTTATAAAGGCCAATTCTCAATTTAAAATTACATTTTTGCAAAAATTATTTTAACTATAAATGCAGAGTTACTCGGAATTTCTTGATCTAAGTGTTGGTTTTCCCCAGGAAGGTTATGCCGTTATAGACGACGAACTGTACTTTCAGGATCTGAATCTAATGGAAATGATCGAAACCTATGGTACGCCATTGCGTTTCACTTACCTCCCAATGATCAGTAAAAAGATCCAGCAGGCTAAATTATTGTTCCAGACAGCCATCATTAAGAACAACTATCGCGGAGATTATAAATATTGCTATTGTACCAAAAGTTCCCACTTTAAGCATATTGTTGAAGAAGCCTTAAAGAATGGTATCCACTTAGAGACTTCTTCGGCGTTTGATATGCCGATGATCGAAGCGCTGGAGAAAAAAGGCTCCTTAAACAAGGATATCACCGTGATCTGTAATGGTTTCAAAACTTATCAGTACAAGCAGTACATCATTGATATGCTGCACGATGGCTATAAAAATATCATTCCGGTACTTGACAATAAGGAAGAGTTTAATCTTTTTGATGATGAGGTTGAAATGGATACGCCATGTAATCTGGGTATACGAATTGCCGCGGAGGAACAACCGGATTCACAGTTCTATACTTCACGTTTGGGTGTTCGTATGGAGGATGTAATTGACTTCTATAATAATAAGATTTCTACAAACCCTAACTTCCGCGTGAAGTTACTCCACTTTTTTATCAATTCGGGTATTACAGACTCTCCTTATTACTGGAACGAATTGGAGAAATATGTAACGCTATATTGTAAATTTAAAAAGATCAATCCTGAGCTTGATACCCTTGATATTGGTGGGGGAATGCCTTTCAAGGATTCGCTGGTATTTGATTTTGACTATGAGTACATGGTTAATGAGATCGTAAAGCGGATTAAAGAAATCTGTGCGGAACACGATGTTGTTGAACCCGATATTATTACTGAATTCGGAAAATATACTGTCGCTGAGGCTTCAGGTATCTTATATAAAGTTTTAGGTCGTAAACAACAGAACGACAGAGAGAAATGGCTGATGCTTGATGGTTCATTCATCACTAATCTTCCGGATGTATGGGCATTGAATCAAAAATACATCCTGCTTCCTATCAACAACTGGGACGCCGAGTATGAAAGGGTCAATCTTGGCGGTATAACCTGCGATGGTCAGGACTATTACAATCAGGAAGCGCATATGAACAGTGTATTTATGCCTAAAACTCGTAAAGTTCAATACCTGGGTTTTTTCAATACTGGTGCTTATCAGGAAGTATTGAGTGGTTATGGCGGAATACATCATTGTCTGCTCCCCAGCCCGAAACACGTGATCATTCGACGCAACCGGGACGAAACCTTTAATTTTGAGGTTTTTGGAGAAGAACAAAACAGTAAACAGGTATTGAAAATTTTAGGCTATACCTAACCGTTTATTAACTACCAGCATTTAAGAGGGATTTATCCCTCTTTTTTTTTCACAAAAAAGGGCATGCCCCCCGGCATACCCTCAACCTTAAACCAAACTCTAACTTATTATGAAACTTTTATTTCTTTGCTTTGTGAACCTGAATCGTCCTTACCAATGATAATGTTCAAAATACCATTTACATACTCTGCTACTATGCTGTCTGCATTTACGCTTTCAGGCAATACAAAAGATCTTGCGAAGGATGAATATTCGAATTCCCTACGGGTATAATCTTTTTTCACTTCAGCCTCAGCCTCTTTTTTCTCCACCCATACAGACAGCGTATCTTTTTTCAAATTGATCTGAAAGTCTTCCTTTGCAAGTCCCGGCGCAGCAAGTTCAATTTTGTAATCTTTTTCTGTTTCAAGAATATTTACACCAGGTACTTTATTTACGGTTAAGTTTTTATTTAACGCTTCGCTAAACAAAGAGTCGAAAACATTGTTAAAGTAAGGTGCTGTGTTTCTGGTTCTGTTGTTAAATTTTACTAAAGTCATTTTTATAATCTCCTATTTTTAATTTTTCTTTTGTACTAACCATATATTCAACTCTTATACCAACTACCTTTTCTATGATTTTTAAGACACTTTGGCGCAATGATTCGAAAAAAGCAGACAAAAAGACAGATATTATCAATCAAATAGACAGTTTTAAGTATAAAACTATTGTCGAAACGAGATTTGCAGATTTTGATATGATGGGCCATGTGAACAATGCTGTCTATTTCACTTACATGGAAATAGCGAGAAGCAAATATTGGGCACAGGCCATTCACTGGGACTGGAAAAAGACAGGTGTAGTTATTGCAAAGGCTTCCCTGGATTACGTCAGTCCGATACTTATTGACGATAAAATTAGTATGTATGTGCGTACATCAAGAATTGGAAAAACCAGCTTTGACCTTGAATATCTTCTGATAAAGACCAAAGGCAGTGAAGAAGTCATTTGCAGTAAAGGCAAGACGGTTTGTGTTGCTTTTGATTACAACTTAAAAACCGCTGCACCGATCCCTGAAAATGAAAGAAGCAAAATGATCACATTTGAACAGCTATCGGGCAATTGATTCGGCAGCTGTCCGAATGTAATCCTCACCTGTCCTATTAGAATATCTTACCGGGATTCAATATTCCGTTAGGATCGAAGACATGCTTTATAGCACGCATGAGATTCAAGTGTACATCACTATATTTAATTGGCATAAATTCTTTTTGAACAAGGCCGATGCCATGTTCTCCAGATATGGTACCTCCAAGTGCCGCGGTCAGCACAAAAATTTCTGAAATTCCTTCTTTCAGTCTGTTTTTCCAGTCCTCATCACTCATTCCCGCTTTTATGATATTAATATGAAGGTTTCCATCGCCCGCATGCCCATAGCATACGCTCTCGAAACCATACCTTGAACCGATCTCTTTAATACCGTTAATGAGTTTTGGCAAGGCTGCCCTTGGTACTACGGTATCCTCTTCTTTATACACTGAATTTGACTTTACAGATTCGGCCATGGTTCGTCGCATACGCCATAAATCTTCCTTCTGCTGAGCGGTGTCTGCAAAAAGAACATCACTGCATTCAAATTCTTCCAGTACGATATTCACCTTCTCACAATCTTTAAAGATGGTATCCATGTCGTCTCCATCGAATTCAATCAGAAGAAAGGCATTCGCATCTTCCTTAAGATCAAACTTAATGCCGTCAAAACGAATTACCCACTCCACTCCTTTTCTTTCCATGAACTCGAGTGCCGACGGTGTAATTCCGGCCCGGAATATGGCAGATACCGCTGCACAGGCTTTTTCATTTTCAGCAAATGAGGCCAGCATCAATACACTATGATGCGTTTTGGGTACTAATTTAGTTACTATTTTGGTGACAATACCCAGTGTACCTTCAGAACCGATCATCAATTGTGTGAGATTGTATCCTGAAGCATATTTTAGTGTATTTGCACCTGTCCATATGATCTCTCCGGTTGGCAGCACTACTTCCAGATTCAGGATGTATTCTCTTATGGTTCCGTACTTTACTACTCTTGGCCCACCTGAACCATGAGCTACATTACCACCAATAAAACAGGACCCCTTACTCGAAGGATCAACCGGATAGAGCAACTCATACTCTGCTACGGCATTGATGAATTCCTCGGTAATTACGCCTGGTTCGACAGTCGCCTGTAAATTTTCTGTATCAATATCAATTATTGCCTTAAACTTTTCCATTGAAAGTAATATACCCCCATAGACTGGCAAGGCACCCCCACTCAAACCTGTGCCACCACCCCTTGGCGTTACAGGAATCAATTCGGCATTACAAAATTTGACTAATTCTGCAATACTCGCAGCATCATCAGGTTTTACAACGACTTCAGGATAATATTTTAGATCTTCAGTTTCATCGTGTGCATAATGGCTTAACGACTCTTGATCAATAAATACATTAGACCGGCCTGCTATTGCTATGATCTGATCAAGCCGATCGGGGGTAATTTTTTGGTAATGCATTGGTTATATGGTTGTTTGTGAGATCACCCGAGATTGTTAATGGATCAGGACAGTGATTTTTCCGCGTTGTAACTGAGCTGAACAAAAGAATAACCTATTTGTCCGGGCATTGGCGGCGCAAGCTTCTTAATACCTGCACTGGCACTGATCAGGAAAGGATAACTGCTGAGTACCCTGTCCAGTATATTCCTGACTACAGTTTCCAGCATTTTCTGCGTACGTTTCATTTCCTCTAAAATAATGGTATTCAGCTCTTCATAATTCACTGTGCGCTGCAGGTTTTCCGTATCATCGTTCGGACTGAAAGTTACAGTGACATCTACTATAAAGTAGATTCCGGTAAGTTGTTCTTCAGGATAATATCCATGAAAAGCGAAACATTTGACATCCTTGAGGGCTACAGTTTGAATATAGTTTTGATTGCCGGTCATTTAGCAAAATTAAATTATTGATCGGTTATTATCAGTGCCTTGCGGTAAATGATTACCTTTGAAAGGTACAGCTGATTCCTTTACCAAATATAGTGTAAACAATGAATAAATCTGCCAAAAAAGACCTCTACGAATCCCCTGATTATTATTTACTGGATGAATTGCTGACCGATGAACATAAGCTGATCAGGGCTACGGCAAGAGATTGGGTAAAAAAAGAAGTAAGTCCGGTAATAGAAGATTTTGCTCAGCGATCTGAATTTCCGAAACATCTGATCAGTGGTCTGGCCGAGATTGGAGCTTTCGGACCCACTATTCCTGTGGAATATGGTGGTGCCGGACTGGACTATACAGCATATGGCATTTTAATGCAGGAAATTGAACGTGGTGATTCCGGAATCAGATCTACCGCCTCTGTGCAGGGATCATTGGTGATGTATCCTATATATGCTTATGGAACTGAGGAACAGCGTCGTAAGTACCTGCCTAAACTGGCCAGTGGTGAACTGATGGGTTGTTTTGGGCTTACAGAACCTGATCATGGATCAAATCCTGGCGGTATGGTTAGTAACATAAAGGAAAGTGGCAGTCATTATATATTAAATGGGGCAAAAATGTGGATCTCCAATGCACCTTTTGCCGATATCGCTGTGGTTTGGGCTAAAGATGAAGCCGGAAAGATCAGAGGAATGGTTGTTGAAAGGGGTATGGAAGGATTTTCAACTCCCGAAACTCATGGAAAATGGAGCCTGCGTGCATCGGCCACAGGTGAACTGGTTTTTGATAATGTAAAAATCCCCAAAGAAAATATATTTCCTGAGATAAGTGGTTTGAAGGGGCCGCTGGGGTGTTTAAATCAGGCCCGCTATGGCATTGCCTGGGGCGCATTGGGTGCTGCCATGGATTGTTATGATACGGCTTTAAGATATTCAACAGAGCGCATTCAGTTTGGCAGAGCAATAGGCGGCTTTCAGTTGCAGCAAAAAAAACTAGCCGAAATGATTACCGAGATCACTAAAGGGCAATTGCTGGTCTGGCGTTTGGGTGTACTTAAAAGTGAGAACAGGGCTACTGCAGAACAAATTTCAATGGCGAAGAGGAATAGTGTGGAAATTGCACTGGACATTGCCAGAAATGCCCGCCAAATGCTGGGTGGTATGGGGATTACCGGAGAGTATTCTATTATGAGACACATGATGAATCTTGAGTCGGTTGTTACTTATGAAGGAACACACGATATTCATTTATTAATTACCGGAATGGATGTGACAGGTATAAATGCATTTAAATAATCCATAGATTAGTAGTTTCTAAGTTATTTATGTATTCTTTCACGCTCCGGTTCCACATTTCGCTCAATTTCAAAGCGTTGTTGTGCACGTTCGTTTTTATTTCCTGTCAAATGATGGTTTTTGCTCAGGGCAAAAATTTTTCTGTAGACAGAACGTTACCTTCATGGATCGTGAAGGTAAAAACAACAGGCGCCAGGCCTCATGATAAGGACATTTCAGATGGTTACTTTCTGTCTTTTTATGAAAATCAGACTCATGCAGAGCTTCAGGAAGAGTATGCACACACCGTTAGGGAGATCATCTCTGATGCCGGTGTTCAGAACGGATCCCAGATCAGCATTACTTATGATCCCAGTTTTCAAAAACTAATCTTTCATAAGATTTTGCTCTGGCGCAACAACAAATCTGCTGATCAGCTTAATGAAGCCAGGTTTAAGGTTCTTCAAAACGAGAAAGATCTTTCAAAATTTATTTATAGTGGTACCTATGATGCTTTCCTGTTGCTGGAAGATGTCAGGAAGGGGGATAAGATTGAATTCGCATATACTATAAAAGGAAACAACCCGATATTCGGAAATAAATTTGCATCACAATTCTATTTTGAAGGATCCAGCAGTATAGGTCAGTTATATACTAGCTTAATCGTAAATAAAGATAGAAATGTCAACATTAAAAATTTTAATGATACTCAATCGCCAAAAATATCAATACGTGACGGCTTTAAATTATATGAATGGGAAAGCAAGCTGACGAAGACCCATCGCATCGCTGATTTTGAGCCTTCCTGGTACAACCCTTTGAAACGGGTACAATTAACAGAATATAGCAGATGGAATGAAGTTGTGAACTGGGGCTTGTCGGTAAATGCATATCCTGATCTCATATCGCCACTGCTAAATCAGAAAATTGCTGAACTTAAAAAGCTTTCGGGTTCGGACAAGATAAAATATATTGAATTGGCAACCCGTTTTGTACAAGACGAAATCAGATATATGGGAATTGAAATGGGTGTATATTCACATCGTCCCAATTCACCGGAAAAGGTTCTGAAGCAAAGATATGGTGACTGTAAGGATAAGTCTTTATTGCTTGTTCATCTGTTGAGCGCAATGGATATTAAAGCCTATATGGCTTACACGGATACGGAAACAACTATCAAGACGAACGATCTGCTACCCAGTCCTTTTATTTTTAATCATGTGATCGTAGCGATTGATCATGAAAACCGAAAAATCTGGATAGATCCGACCATTTCATTTCAGCGGGGAAAATTCATTGATTTTTATACCCCTGATTATGGTTATGCGCTGGTATTGAAACCCGGAATTAACGAATTGGAAAAGATCAGCAGTGTACCTAAAGGTAAATTAGTCGCTAAACTGGTTTTTAATATAGCTGATACTGCTTCAGATAAAAAGTCTTCCCTTGCGATCAAAACTACTTATACAGGAAATTACGCAGACGATATCAGAAGCGCAATTGCTGAGTCAGGTACTGATGGGTTGGAAAAGGACTACCTAGAATATTACGGCAAGTTTTATACAGATATTGAATCGAAAGCTCCGATCAGGGTGACAGACAATGAAGAGAAAAACAAGATTGAACTCACCGAGAGCTATGAAATAGAGAATATATGGGTGAAAGATACAGATGGCAACGGAAATCATCATGTATATCTTTATGGTGATCTTATTGGAAATGAACTACGTAAGATTAAAGCTAAAAAAAGATTAGAGCCCTTGTCACTCAAGCATCCTGTTAATGTTGAACAGGAAATTACAATGAATTTTCCGTATAACTACAACGATGATCCTGAAGTGATCACAGTAAAAAACGATAAATATTTCTTTGAACTGCACAGATTCTCAAAAGGAAAAATAGCAAAGTACAATTATACTTTTAGAAGCATGAAATCCTATATTGATGGTTCGGAAATAAAGAAATATGTTAAGGATTACAAAAAAATAGATGAGCATCTGACTTACTATTATACTGCAGAAGGAGGTTCAACGGAGGAGCCAATAAATACCAATCCATACACTATAATGGTACTCTTGCTTGCAGGAATTATGTCAAGTATTTTCTTTCTAAAAATTTATCAAAAAAGGACGCCATTTGAAATCGAAGAAATAGCCTCTGCCAAGCCTATAGGAGGCTGGCTCATTTTCTTTGCAATAAGAGTTCTGTTGGGGCCGATAGCTATTATTTCTAAAATGTCTTTACTTGGATTTTTTGATAGTGACTTCTGGACTCAACTCGACAACTTAGATAAAATAAAAGGAATTATAATTAGGGCGTGTCATATAATTAATCTGGTTGGCTACTCAATTTTAATACCTTTTTCAGTTTTATGCCTCTTTTTATTCTTTAAAAGACGAAACAGCTTTCCGGGATTGTATATAATTTTCACAAAACTCATAATATGTTCTACCATATTATCTTCCTGTGTATCATTTATTGGTGAAAATGGCATGCATCTGTATTATTCTATTGGTTATCAAATATGCCTAGTAATTTTTTCAGTTATTATATCTGTAATTTGCATCTGGTATTTGAAAAAATCAAAACGCGTGAGACAAACATTCGTTTTTACCTATCCTGAATCGGAATGGACAAAAGCGATGATCAGATATTACAATAGTAAATTGACACAAAAAAGTCCGGGCACTAACGAAAGCACACAAGAGAACAAACATGAAAACATATAAAAAATACACTTATATCCCTGCCTCTCCCGAAGAAGTTTATCTGGCCCTAATCAAGGCACAAAGCATTCAATTGTGGACCGGAGCAGAAGTTGAATTTACAGAGGAGCCGGGCACTGAGTTTTCTTTTTGGGATGGCGACATCACAGGTAAAAACCTGGAATTTGACTATGCTAAAAAGATCGTTCAGCAATGGTATTTTGGCGAGGAAAATGAACCTTCTATCGTTACTATAAAACTGCATGAGGATAAAAAAGGAACATCTCTGGAATTCCTACAAACAAATATACCGGAAGCAGATTACGATGAATTTACTTCCGGTATCAACGAGTATTATCTGGGCGGACTAACAGACTTTTTTGATGAGTAAGCAGTTACTCGTCATAGGAAGACCTGATTCCGTCACGCAGGTTATAGTGTGAAGCCATAACTTCTCCATATGCGCCTGTACTACGTAATGCAATCAGGTCTCCCCTATGCGTTTCAGGCAGTTCAACTTCTTTTCCAAAACAATCTGTGCTTTCACATATCGGACCAACTACATCATACTTCACAGCAGATCCTGCAGGTTTTGAAATATTTTCTATTTTGTGATAAGCCTGATATAAAGCAGGCCTCATTAGCTCTGTCATACCAGCATCCAGTATAATGAAATTCTTTTTCTTGCCATTCTTAACGTAAAGGACCTTGCTGATCAAAGAAGAACATTGGCCAACAAGCGCTCTCCCCAATTCAAAATGAACTTCCTGATTGGGTCGAACTTCCAGAAAGTCATTGAAAATTTTAAAATAAGCACTAAAATCCGGGATTTGCTGATCAGGATTGTGGTAATCAATCCCCAGGCCACCTCCTACATTCAAAACCTGAACACTTAAACCTCTTTCTTCAAACCAATTGGCAAATTCGTTTACGCGTACACAAAGATTTTTATATACATCCAGATTGGTGATCTGAGATCCGATATGAAAATGAATACCTATAAATTCTATATTTGAACATCTTTTCAACGTCTCGGCGCACGAGGGTAAATCCCATGAGTTGACACCAAATTTGTTTTCATCCAGACCAGTGGTAATATTATGGTGCGTATGCGCGTCGACATTGGGATTGATCCTTATAGCTACGCGTGCTGTCTTTCCTTTAGCGATAGCCAGCTCATTAATTACTTCAAGTTCCTGAACAGACTCTACATTAAAACAAAAAATATTCTGATCCAGTGCGCCATTAATTTCCTTATCAGATTTACCTACTCCAGCAAATACCACCTGGCCCCTATCAAAGCCAAGTTCAATTGCTTTATTTACTTCGCCAAGGCTTACACAGTCGGCACCGAGGCCTGTTTCCTTTATTTTTTGCAGGACTCGTGCATTGAAATTAGCCTTCATGGCATAATGCACGTGAAAATTATATACTTTAGCAGCATCCGCACAATTACTGAGCGTTTTTTGAAGCAAAGTAAGATCGTAATAATAGAATGGGGTTTCTAAATTTTCGAATTGTGATATATCTTTATTAGAAAACATAATGTTCAAATTTCTTATTGTATTCTTTTTATTTGTACTTGGCCTGATTTATTTAGGTAATTATATTGATTATAAAAACCAGAAGATCACCACAGTTGATTACAACAGGAGAATCAGGCTCTTTTTTGTACTCATTTTTATATTTATCGGTATCCTGATCTGGTTCAAAAGGCACTAACCGTACTTAGTCAAAAAGACGGTTGTGCAGGCTTTTTAATGCTTCATTCTTATCCTCAGTATTGATCAGCAGTGAGATGTTGTAATTACTTCCGCCATAGGAGATCATACGCAATGGAATATGTTTTATAGCATCCAGTACCCGTGCAGCAAAACCATGTTTTGAGGCGCTGAAATCACCTACCACACACACAATTGATTGATTGCTGTCTATCTCAACACTGCCGAAAAAATGTAATTCCTCAACAATCTGATCCAGATTATCTGTAAAATCAACGGTAAGGGAAACGGCCACCTCCGATGTAGTGATCATATCAATAGGCGTTTTATAGCGCTCAAAGATTTCAAATACCCTGCGCAGGAATCCATAAGCCAGCAACATTCTACTGGATTGAATTTTGATAGCAGTAATGCCATCTTTGGCTGCAATGGATTTGATTTTTCCTTTTTCACTTTCAGCAGAGATCAGCGTTCCTGATGCCTGTGGCTCCATTGTATTTAGCAATCTTACAGGAATTTTATATTTCTGTGCCGGAAATACAGATTGCGGGTGGAGAATTTTCGCCCCGAAATATGCCAATTCCGCCGCTTCATCAAAAGAAAGCTGAGCAATCGGTTTTGTACCTTTAACGATTCTTGGATCGTTGTTGTGCATGCCATCAATGTCCGTCCAGATTTGGACTTCTTCTGCCAGGATAGCTGCACCCAGCAGTGAAGCAGTATAATCACTACCTCCACGTCTCAGGTTATCTACTTCTCCGAAACTGTTTCTGCAGATAAAACCCTGTGTAATGAAAATTTTATTCCCTTTGTGAGCGTTTAGTATAGGTTGCAGATGGGCTGTGGTAAAAGGCACGTCGGGTTCATTATCTTCATCGATCTTCATGAAGTCCAGTGCAGGCAACAACACAGAAGGCACATTAATCGATTTAAGATAGATATGATACAAGGTAGTTGATAACAGTTCACCCTGAGCCAATACAACTTTTTCCTCTACAGGGGTAAAAAGATCATTTACCAGGGTAGTAAGAAAACCAAAATGGTAGTCTGCTACTTCCTGACCCTGTTCACGAAAGTCTCCCGGAGGAAGTAGTTCTGTTACAAACTCATTATATTTGTGATGCAATGCGTTAATCAAAGTTAACGCACCCTGTTTATCTTCTTTTAAAAGTTTGGCTGAAATTTCTACTAAACTATTGGTAGTACCAGACACGGCTGATAATACTACAATCTGTTCTTCTGCAGGATTAATGATATCCAGCAATTTTTTCATCCGCTCAGGGCTTCCAACCGAAGTTCCTCCAAACTTTAATATCTTCATGTCTTTGTTAGTAATTAAATTTATAGCGTGCTCCTGCTTATTTATGATTTACAAGCTTCACTATGAATTGTTTAATTTTTAAAGGTTAATAATATTTTAGTAAAATTGGTTATATACTTATATTAGGGCGTGAAATTAAATAAAATTACCCAAAAACTTCACAATATTTAATTTGTTTCTCTATAAATTACATTCAAATATATACCAAAACCTATGCAATTAGACGCAGCCACCCAAAGCACCATAAACCAATGGTTAAATGGTAATTATGACCAAAAAACCAAAAATGAAATCCAGCAATTACTGGATAAAGAAGCTTACACAGAGCTTACAGACTCCTTTTACAGAAGTCTGGAATTTGGTACGGGCGGATTGCGCGGAATCATGGGAGCTGGTTCAAACCGAATAAATAAGTACACTATCGGTACGGCAACACAGGGTTTGAGCAATTACTTGCTGAACAAATATCCTGGTGAAAAGATCAGCGTCGCTATTGCACATGACAGCAGGAATAATTCCGATTACTTTGCCGGCATTACTGCCGATGTATTCTCAGCCAATGGAATTCATGTTTACTTTTTTAAGGCCCTGAGACCAACACCAGAGCTGTCATTTGCTATTCGTGAACTGGGTTGCCGCAGTGGTGTTATGCTTACAGCTTCGCACAATCCGAAAGAATATAACGGTTATAAAGCCTATGGTACTGATGGTGGTCAGTTTACCGCACCAGATGACACCCTGGTTATGGATGAGGTAGCAAAAATAAAGAGCATTGATGAAGTAAAATTTGACAGGATTGATGCCAATGTAGAACTAATCGGAGAGGATCTGGATCAGTCTTATCTTGACAAGATCACTGCATTATCAGTATCTCCCGAAGCCATAAGCCGTCAGAAAGATCTTAAGATTGTTTATTCTCCGATACATGGAACAGGAATTACACTTGTACCGGGAGCGCTGAAACAATTTGGATTTACCAATCTGACCCTTGTTGAAGAACAAAGTACTCCCGACGGAAATTTCCCTACGGTTGTATATCCAAATCCAGAAGAGAAGGAAGCACTCACACTGGCACTAAAAAAAGCAGCAGAAATCGATGCAGATCTTGTACTGGCCACAGATCCGGATGCAGACAGGGTTGGTATTGCAGTAAAAAATAACGAGGGAGAGTTTGTATTGCTCAATGGAAATCAAACCGGCAGCTTATTGATCAACTATCTGCTAAGCGCCTGGGAAGAAAAAGGTAAACTTACAGGAGACCAGTACATTGTTAAAACGATTGTAACTACTAATTTAATCGATGCCATTGCAAAGGCAAAAAATGTAGCCTGCTACAATA
>DATFQH010000287.1:0-12574 GCA_035264385.1 Pedobacter sp. | reverse complement strand
CGCAAACTCCTGTTTGATTTTGTATTGAGCGAACTGGCGGTAGTGCAGGGTTTATCCCAGAACCTTTTATCCAGTATGCAGCGCAGCCAGATGGCTGGTTCACTGCGCACACTGAATCCTTTTCAGCATTACGTGGATCAAGACGCGGAGCTGATTAGGGACATTTTCAATAACGCCAAGTATCTGAAAAACAATTGATTTATCGCTTCATTTAAACTGCTTATTTATGCATAAAAATACTTTTATGGCGCTGCTAATGAGTGCCGGGCTAGTCAATGCAGCCGATGCCCAACGCATCGTTTATGACAAAAAACACTTTCAGGCGGTCAATGCCAATGCAGTCAGCAGGCAGGCAGCTGAGCTGACCCATAACCAGTACCTGGAGAAGATCGATCAGAATCTGGGCACCATCAATAGCAATGTGGGTTCAGTGGTGCTGGCGCAGTCGATCATTTACGACGGCTTGTCTAATGTGAATTCTGCGCTGAAAAACGGACTGGCGGTTCGCGAGATGAGTGTCATCGTTGCTGAGCTGATCAGCTATTCTCATCAGATGGTGGAAATGGCCACCTCGGAGCCTTACTTGCTGCTTTTTGCGGAAGACATAGCTGCTCAGATGAAGGTCCGGTCCGCTCGTTTAGTAGCTGATGTTTCGGGATTCGTTTTGAAAGAAGGGGGCGGCGTATTAACCGATTACAATAGCCGTGATCAATTGCTGAGAAAAGTAACTCAGGAACTGCAATTACTATCGTCTTTGGCTTATGGCTGCTGGAAAGCAATGTATTGGGCGAAAGAGCGGGGGATGTTGAAGTCGGTAAATCCCTTTCAGGATTTTATAAGCCAGGACCGCCAGTATGTGGAAGATATCATCCGTAATGCGAAATATTTGAAGTAGGACTAGCTGAGTTAGATTGTGGAGATCGTTTATACGACTGTTGCGTAGCGGCCTCTATCGATATCATTTTTAATTTTAAACCAATCAATTATGAAACAATTCATTTTTTGCGTTTGTATGCTGCTTACGCTGCAGACTGCCTTTGGCCAAAGGGCCATTGAGGACAAAGCGATCCGGTATCAGCAGGAGCGCATGGTCTTTAAACAATGGGACAGGGCTAAGTTCGAACCGACTTCAGGCTTTTTGGGTCTGAACCCTTATTACTGGCTGACCTGGGGCCTGCATCCCAATTACCCGGATCTGGACCGGCGGCCTTTAAAACCTACCGGCCCGCAGACTCAGCGTTTGGCCCTGGTAGCGGCAATGAACGCTACCGACAATGCTTACAAGCTGGAAGCGGATACACTACGCAATACTTCCTTTTTGGAGGTAACCAATTTTAGCGGGCTGGTTTCAGCTACTGATCCCCTTTGGATGCTATATTACAGCAAAGAACTTAAGCCGGTGTTGGAATATTCACCAGCTGGCTTACTTTCGCGGTTAACGCCTGCGGTTCGCAGCAGGGTGCTTTCAGAAGGTATCTTGCACTGGTATACGCATGAACTGGATATGCTTAAGGAGCGGATTTCAGGGGCTCGTGCTGCCAATATGGATCGGGGTTCCAGGATTCTGGCTTACCACCGGATGCTGCAGGAATACCGGACCTTATCCGCTTCCTGGTCTTCAAGGACAGCTACTGCCCAGCGTAGTATGGATCGAAGCGCCAGCCAGGCCCGTTTAAAGGCCAACAAGGTCGAAATCAGTACCTGGACACCTGCTTCGGATGTGGAGATAGCCAGGGAAGTGATTAGAAACCGCAAGTTTTGATTTTCCAAATTATTAATCGTTCTAACCGTACCAGCTATCCGGTTTTTTTGTGCCCCTTATTCCTTGGCTATAATCTTTAAATTATTTCTTATGTATAAATGTTTGCTAACAGCAATACTGCTGCTGAGCGGAACCGGCCTGTGTGTTGCGCAGACCGGGACCCCGGATTACAAAAAGTCCCTGGAATTCTTGCAGGGCAACGGCGTTTACGAAGAGGGCGTCATGACCTTTTTAAAAGGCATGAAAGATTCGATCTGGACGCATTTTGATATGTTCATTACCGATGCCAAGGCTCTTGCGGCGATCTTCATGATCATCTTTTTTGCAGTTAAATCTTATGAGATGATGGCGGGCGATAAAAAGCTGGAAGTCATGCCACTATTGCGGCCATTTGGACTGACCATGGTGATTCTATGGTGGGGCGCTTTTGTGAAAATGATTGCTTTCCCTACAGACCTGGTGGCCCTTAAAACTGAACAGATGTACATGTCCGAACAGACCAATGTCAATAACCTGCGCTTTGCCAGGGCGGACCTGATGATCCAAACGGCAAATGCCTTGTACACCTTTCAGGCGCAGACTGAGGTGGCCGAAAAAGAATCTGATACCTGGTACGGGCAGGCCTGGGATTCAGTAACCAGCACGGTTAAAGAGGGCATTTCTACAGTCGTATCGCCGCTCATTGAGCTCAAGAACCGATTGGCCATCGGTATGCAATTGCTTTTGACCCAGCTTTTGGAGCTTTTAGGGATCTGGATACTTCGGATCTCGGTGTATGTGATTTTTATCATCCAGATCATTTATTCCAGCATCCTCATTATTCTGGGGCCTTTCGCAGTGGCGGTGAGTATCCTTCCGGCGTTCCGGGACAGTTTCAGCACCTGGGTGGCGCGGTTTATTTCAGTGAACCTGTATTCCGGAATCGCCTACCTGGTGATGTATATTATGGCACTAATGCAGAAATATGCCCTGAGCTCGGAAATCAGTAAATACAAAGAGCTTTTAGGTCCAAACGGTTCAGCGACCTCGCTGGAAAAGATCGCCATTTTTGCAGGTAACGGAATTCTTTCCTTTGGAACGGTCATCCTGGTCTTTCTGGTAGGGGCGATCTGCATGTTCACTGTACCCAGCATTTCCACCTGGATCATTTCCACTTCCGGCATCTCCTCGGCTGCATCCAGCTTTGGCCGCGGCTCTGTGACAGTGATCAATGTCGCTAAAAAAGCCTCCGGCAAGTTCATTTGATCCCAGTTACTTGATTATTTTTTAAACGCTCCATTCTCCTTTAAACCATATTTTCATTATGCTCATAAAAAGCATTGAAGGCAAGATTCGCCTGGCAAGCTGGGTGGCTATGGGCAGTTTATGCTGCTCAGTGCTGATTGCTGCAATGGTGCTGTATTCCGCCTGGGCTCAGGTGGCGGTCGCCAGAAAAACGGTGTACATCCTGGACAACAATGTCCCGATCCTGGCCCGGCAAACCGATATGCAGATGAACCGCCCGGCGGAATACCGGGCGCACATTGACCTGTTCCATTCCATATTCTTTTCGCTAACACCCGATGACAAATACATCCAGTACCAAATGAAAAAAGCGATGTACCTGATTGATGAATCCGGCATCCAGCAATTGAACAACCTGAAGGAACGTGGTTATTTCAATTCCATCCTTTCTTCGAGTTCGGTTCTGACGCTGGAAACCGATTCCATTGTGCTGGATGTGCCCAGAAAGTATTTCCGGTTTTTCGGGAAACTGAAGATTGACCGGCGCAGCGCGACCTTAATCCGCTCGCTGGTCACCGAAGGTTACCTCAAAGACATCCCGCGCAGCGATAACAACCCACATGGCCTGCTGATCACGGGCTGGAAAACTTTAGAAAATAAAGACTTAGAAAATGTTCAGAAAACTGCACTCTAATCCCGATAAGGCGGATCAGCCGCCTGCTACTGTATTCAGCGAACTGCGCCGGGAGTTCGGGCGCTACTACCACCACCTGGTCAATTGCAGTAAAGCCTTGCTTAAGAAATATCCCAAAGTAGCTTTCGCAGCGATGATTCTGCTGATGCTGGGCTCGCTGGTACTCTCCTTTACTGATTTCAGGCGAAAGCCTGTGAAAACGCAACGCTCTGCTAGTGAGGTATCCATGCCGCTGGAAAACGGCTTTGGGGAGATTCTTTCTAAAGGGGCCTCCTTGCAGCAGATGATCACGCTGAAACAGGAGATAGAAATCCTGCTGGCTAAAGACAGCCTCAGCCATCTGGATAGTTTGCAGCTCAGCGGAGCTATCGATACCCTCCATCAATTGTCTATCCGTTCATCTCATTAATGCTTTGCTATGTTCAGTTCTATTCGATTTTCTCAGCCGAAATATGTGATTCCGGCGATCCTGTTTCCGTTTTTATGTTTATTCTTTTATGTGTATCAGTTAAACGCAAAAGAGCCGCCATCGGATGCTAAGCAGCCGCCCGGTATGCAGGATCAGCTGGGAAATGTTTCTCCGGAGATCCAGAAGAAAGCTTTTGATGATAAGCTGGAGGCCTTCAACCAGCGGTACAAAGAGGCTGACGGCCATTCGGCCGTAAATCCGATCGCTGAGGATGTTGCCCTGGATTCCATCGATCAGCTGATGAAGCAGCGGTTTTTGGCCGGTTCAGTCGGGGTGCCATATGCTTCCGGGCCCGCGCAGCCTGCGATGGGTACAGCCCAGCTGTCCATGGGAGACCAGGAGCTGGCAGCTGCGCTGGCGAAACTGAACCGGCCGGTGGCAGGTAGTACCCCCGGTGCTTTTAGCTATCCAGCACATGGCGACAATATTGCCTCGCCTGTAGCGCCAGCTGCAGTTAAAGAAAAGGACCCGATGGAAATTTTTAAAAAGCAGATGGCGTATATGGACAGCCTGGCTAAAGCCGCTGATCCGGACTATAAAGCAGAGCTGGAGCGCCAGAAAGCTGCCGAGCGGGCGGATCGGGAGCAGAAATCGCAGCCGAGACTTCAGGTGCAGAAAGATGCGCAGTACTCCGCAGTTTTCAATACCATTCATGCCAATCGGTCAGAGCAAAGTTTCATTACCGCGGTGATCGATGAAAACATTACAGGGTATGCAGGTTCGCGGATTCGGCTGCGGCTGTTGGAGGATATCCGCGCGGGCAATACGCTAATTAAAAAGGGTACTTACCTGTATGCGTTGATCAGCGGCTTTGGAGACCAGCGGGTTACCTTGAGCGTGACTTCAATCTTCCAGGCGGGAAAGATCCTGCCGGTCAAGCTCGATATATATGATGCGGACGGGATGCCGGGCCTGTATGTTCCCGAAGCTGCTTTTCGTGAATTTAGCAAAGACCTTGGCGGCAGCGCCATGCAGGGCGTGAATTTGCAGGGCAGTTCGGGAAACCAGTTCCTGATGAGCAGCTTTGATAAGGTCTTTCAGTCAACATCTTCTGCCATTGCTTCAATGATCCGCAAGAACAAAGCAAAAATTAAATACAATTCATTCATCTACCTGATCGACCCGCAGGCGCTGCAACTGCAGCAGCAGGGGTATTGATCTTTTATTTTTCTAAAACTATCGATTATGAAATTCAGAATATTTTCTTTGCTGACGCTGTGTATGACGGTCTGCTCATTTTTAACTGCGTTTGGGCAGCGGCTGCCGGTGATTTTGTTGCCCGAACTGGCTACCTTGCATTTCCTTTCGCCTGAACCCATTCAATACGTGGACATTTCCAGCAAAACAATTGCTGGAGATTTGCCTTTAAAAAATGTGCTCAGGATCAAGCGGGTTACCGATTCGATTTCCAAAGGTGAGTTGTTTGCCGAAGCCCTCAGCTCGGATGTAGTAGTGACGATTACCGGGGAAACGTTTATGGCGCAGTACCGGATTGCTTATTCGCCTGCCCAGCCGGGCAGGGAGTTTGTCACTCAGGTGGAGGTGTTGCCACAGGACATGAAGCCGCTTCAATTGAATGCTGGTATACTTTCGCAAGGTCAGCTGGAAAAGCTGGCTACTACTTTGTTTTTTAAAAAGAATGAGTCAGGTATAGCCAGCGCAAAGGCTTTTGATATTTACGGGAATGTAAACCACCTGGCGACTTTTGGGAATTATCTTTTCCTGGATTTGAGCTTTACAAACCGCAGTAATCTGAATTACGATACGGATCAGGTCCGGTTTAAGATAGAGGATGAAAAACGCAATAAGGCTTCTACCGTGCAGTCCATTGAATTGAAGCCGGAATTTGTGTTGTTTAACCATGTTAACTTCCGGCGTAATTACCGGAATGTATTTGTGTTTAAACGGTTCAGTTATCCGGGACATAAGGTCTTCCGGATTGAAATGAATGAAAAACAGATCAGCGGGAGGGTGATTGGTTTGAAGTTGAAGTATAAGGAGTTGCTGGAAGCGGATACGCTTTAATATTCCTATGTGATTAATGTCATGATTTCAATTTTAAGCTCATTCGGAGCCTTTTTGGCTAAGTTGTAATTTGGACTGGCATTCAATCAATTTGATTTTGTTTACTTGTAATTGTACAATTATGCGTACCTTTGAACGTACAAAATTTCAAATCTATGAAAGCGATATCCGTATCTTTACTCAGGACCAGAATGAAAGCTTTTCTTGATGCTGTAAGTGGCTCACACGATACTTTGGTTGTGGCCAGGAACAACAAGGAAGAAGATGCCGTTGTGATTCTTTCCATACAGGAATACAATTCGTTAAATGAGACTGCGCATTTGCTTTCTACAGCAGCAAACCGGAGCAGACTTGATGAATCCATTGCTCAGCTTAAACAAGGCAAGACAAGGACATTTAGTCTGGATTAATCATTGCACAAAACCTATGAAACTTGAATTTACGGAAAATGGCTGGGAGGACTTTGAGTACTGGCTGGAAAACGATAGTGCTGTTGCTGAAAAGATCCGCGAATTGCTTAAATCGATTAAGAGTTCCCCCTTTGTTGGAATTGGAAAGCCTGAGCCGTTAAAACATGACTTAAAAGGATTTTGGTCCAGAAGAATTACCGGTGAACATAGATTGGTATATGAGGTTTCCGGAACCAAAGGTAAAGATCAGAGATGCACGATTTTGCAATGCCGGTTTCACTATACCAAGTGATACAACTATGATCATTTTCTATTATCCAGCTCATTCAATCGAGCTTGGTTGTTAACACCGATTTTTGGAAAATCTAAGGTAAACAATGTTTTATACTTATGTAGGACTTGTCAGCGGAATTAAACCTTTAACGGTTGAATTTTGCTTAACGTAGCCTTTCAACAATTGAATAACAATAACTTCTATGGAAGACCGAAAAAAGCAGCCTGACAACCCATAAAGACATAAATATTATGGAAGACCGCCAAAGGTAGCCTGACAACCTATAAAAAGAATATATGCTATGGATGAAACCCAAGTGCAGCACAAGCTTCACGGCTTCCTGCAATGCACCATCTACCTGATGGTGATCACTGAAATTATCATTTTTGTATATGCTAAAGCCCCATTTCTGGGGCTTTTTTCATATGCGGTTGCTAGGATGAGCTTAATTCCCATCTATGAAACTTTGCTGTATAGCAAGCTGGCTACCCTGAGCCTGATTTGTTTGGTAAGCATCGGAACGTTGGCCAAAAAGAAAACGGATCTGGACCCCAAACAACATATTGTTTATCCGCTTGCCCTGGGGTTACTGCTGTTCTTTGGCAGCATCTGGCTGTATGGGCGGCCTTCAAAGCTGGCCTTTGATTTCACCAGCTGGTTTAATCTGGCCTATATGTTTTGCTCGATGCTGGGCGCGCTGATGGTCAGTCTGTCAATGGACAACATCTCCAAGATCATTAAGTCCGGACTGGGCAAGGACAAATGGAATGTCGAGCAGGAGAGCTTCATGCAGCCGGTGGATAAGATTGTTACGGATAGCTCTGTGAATATTCCGATGCAGTTTTACCACAAAGGCAAGGTTCACGATGGGTGGCTGAACTTGTGTAATATCTACCGTTCCTGTCTGATCTTAGGTACACCAGGATCCGGTAAATCATGGAGCCTGGTCAATCCCATCATCCGGCAACTGATGGCCAGGGAGTATTGCCTTTGCGTGTTTGATTTTAAATACCCGGACCTGGGTAAGGTCTTGTATTACCATTTTCTCCTGGCCAAACAGCAGGGTAAATGCAAAAACTATGGTTTCCACGTGATAAACCCTACTGAGCCTGAAAAAAGCCGCAGGATCAATTTGTTCAGGCCTGCATGGCTCCGAACCTTGGCAGATGCCTCAGAAACGGCTGAGGCGCTTGTCGAGGCGATGAAAAAGGGGGATAAGTCGGGTGGAAGTGATCAGTTCTTTACCCAGAGTGCCATCAACTTCCTGGCTTCCTGCATTTTCTTTTTCAGTAAGTACCAGGATGGAAAGTACTCGAGCTTTCCCCATGTGCTGGCTTTTTTGAACCAGAGCTATGAGGACATTTTCAGCGCATTATTTTCTGAGCCGGAACTGGCTTCATTGCTTTCTCCATTTCGAAGCGCCTACCGGGCGAAGGCTTTTGAGCAGCTCGAGGGTCAGATTGGTACCCTGAAAATTTTCATCAGCCGGCTGGCCACCAAAGAAACGTTTTGGGTGTTTTCCGGTGATGATTTCAATTTGAAGATTTCAGATCCTGATGAGCCTGGCGTGTTGGTGTTGGCAAGTAATCCGGGAACACAGAACATCACTTCTGCCTGCTTCACCGGGATTGTAAACCGGATGTGCAGGCTGTTGAATAGCAGGGGTAATTTGCCCTGTGGACTGATTGTGGATGAGGCGCCGACGCTGTATTGTCATAAGATTGAGAACGTGATTTCTACGGCCAGGTCCATGCGTTTTGCAGTGGTACTGGCGATGCAGGAACTGCCGATGCTACAGCAGCAATATGGCAAGGATACCGCTGCTGTGATTACTTCGGTGGTGGGAAATGTATTGTCGGGCTCGGTGCGTAACAAAGATACCCTGGACTGGCTGGAACGTTTGTTTGGCAGGAGTAAGCAAATCAGTGAGAACTTATCCATTGACCGCAATAAGACTTCTACTTCTTTGAATGAGCGGATGGAAGCGCTGATTCCCGCGGGTAAGATTGCGTCACTGAATACCGGAGAAATCGTTGGTTTACTTGCTACTGATCCTAAGGAAAGCTATGATGGAAAGTTTGAAACCTCAGCGGTGCATTGCCGGATCAATCTGGACCGGGAGGCCCTTAGCATTGAGGAGACTAACTATCCGGATTTACCGGTCTATTATGATTTTGGTGCGCGAAAAGACGAGATCCTGATGCAGAATTTTTTGAAGATCAATGCGGAAGTGGAAGCGCTGGTTCGAACTTTTTCGTTTATGCCCGTGGGCACCGGGCTATCCAAGGGCATCCTTCCGTTAGTTAGTGCTGTATTTATATACTTTAACCTTTAACCTGTTATTTTATGAATGATGAACAATCGCTGGAAGGGATGGTGGTACTCATTTCTCCGAAACTATTGAATGACCCAGCCCGCCAGCGGGGTGCTGTGGGAACGGTGGTTCAGGCAGTCCCTGCACAGGATGATTTTGTGGTCAGATTTAAAGGAGGGGTTTCCGGACTTTACAGTTCGGGTGCCTTATTGGTGCTGAAAAGTCATGAGCAAATTTATAAGGATGTGCTGAATAGTACTAAAGAGCTAATGCCTTTTGAGCTGAAAGCATTAATGCGTATGACTATGCTGCTGCAGAGTGGCAGCAAGGAGCAGATGATCGAAGCGATGGAGATTGCCGGATTGAATGCTGAATTGCTCAAGCGCAGTACCGAGCCCTTGTCTTCAAGAATCGGGATCTCTGCTCAGTACCAGCAGGAAGCTAATGTTTCGCTGAGCCGAAGCCGCTGATCATATTTTATAACCATTAAAAAATTCTAAAACATGAAACATCAATTTTATACTTTATCTGAGCTGCCACTTACTGAACTGGAAAAGCTCGGACTGGCTGCGGGAGGAAAAGTCTCGTTAGACGAGCCCAATTTACAGGCTTTACTGGAGGGTCGAAGAACGGATCACATTAGGTTGAGCAACTTGAAAATGGGGCAGCATGAGATAAACGAGCTGGACGCAAAGGTGTCTCTTTTGCGAAATCGGCATGGGGACCTGGAAGTGCTGCTGCATCCGATCTATAAGGAGGTGGCTAAACCGGAATATTTGACGGACGTCGAAGCAGAGAAGCTGCAAAACGGAGAGACGGTGAGTATTTTGAAAAAGATTCTGGATGAGCAGGGTAAACCAAAAGAGATTCTGGTGGAATTTGATGCGGAAACTGCTGAATTTGTGATTACCGATACGGATAGGATGATTGTCCCCGATCGGATGAACAATGAACCGCTTACTGCTGCGCAAAAGGAGGCGTTTAAAAAAGGAAAGGAGGTCAAGCTTAGCGACGGGACAGCCTTTAAATATTCAGGGACGGATCAGCAGGGGTTGAGGGCCAATAAGATTGCACTCATTTCTTCTATTTTATTTGATGGGGGTTTGTCTTATATGCTGTATAAAGGATTGAAGTCGCTGACAGGAGAGAAGCAGGCGGCAAAGGCAGAGCAGGCGTATAGTGCCGGGTATCACGAAGCTGTTAAGGATTTAGATATGCAACTCACAAGCGAAGAACGGCGGATTATCAATGCTGCAGAACAAAAAAGCGTTCTTTCTCAAAAAAAAATATCTTCTTACAACCGATCGAGGTAAACCTAACCTATCTTTGTTTGTTGTTTTGAACGGTTCGCCAATGACGGAAAAAAACTTCTTCGCGCATCTTTCTTGCCGATGCTTTTTTCCCAGACTTGAAGATTTTCCAAGCAACTACCGCGAGAACCCCAAATGCTATTCCATAGCCCAACAAAATATTTCCCGAATAAAGACCGCCGAAAATTGCTCCGACGCAGATTAAGGACGTAATAAGGAGATAGAACATAGTTTTCATGGTGTGGTGATGGTAGTTCGATTACTAACAAATATAGCAAAATTAATGCCGGTATGCATAGCAATATTGCAAATTCTGCAGGTGCCCCAGACCCGTCCGGGTCTGGGGTTTTTGTTGTTGAAATTTCCGTTCTCAGAAAGTTAAGTGACATAGGTCGAGACCAGTCGACTTTTACATACCTTATGGATTTAAATGTTTTAAAGCTTGATGTTGATCTAAACGCATTTTTTTGGCACCTAACACTTGGCTAAAAATGTTTGGGGTAAATGGAGTTTCACCTTCAAAATTCCGTTGTGCTCGAGATTTCAATTGTTGTTATTCTAGCACTGCGACTCCTGGACAGCAGATCCTTTTTTATACAGCATCCTCGGCGCCTTTAATGGGTTGTAGCTTATATCACTACTGACATCGGTGTATATTTCCCTAAATTTTTTATTTTAGCAAGATATAAAAAATGAGTATGGAAAAATTTAACAGTGTAAAAGAAGTACTTGCGGCTGCAGAGGCGGACGCAGAAAAGTTCTACAATTCAGGAAACGGTGCGGCCGGAACAAGACTGCGCAAGGCGATGCAGGATCTTAAAACCTTGGCTCAGGACATTCGGGCTGAAGTAACTGAGAAAAAAAACGCTAAGTAAAAAACGCTGTTTTGGGAAAAGAGGATCTGCATCGCAGGTCCTTTTTTTTTGCTCTTTTGCCGATTGTAGGCTAGCACGTTGCGCGCAAAAGTTCTTCAACAATTGCTGTACCCGGTTTTACCAGCTTCCAATCCATGTGTTGCCTTCAATACTCCCAGTATTTTGTTTCCGGTAGGCTGCTTGGGTGGCTGTTTTCAGCCGATACCTGTTAGAGTATGTTTTGATTTTACATACCTGTATTTGTTTTTAAGTATGCGAAGCTAGCGCTGAAATTTGCTCCTGTAAAGGGGCTTTTGCGGCATAAAGCATTCTCTGAATCTTTTAGATCTTTTTTCGCTCATTATCTATTCCACAGTCCCCCTGACAGGTCATTTCAGCTGCTTAGAACCTTGCAATTAAAAACAAAAAATCACAGTTATGAAAAATTTAAAAAACAAAGTCTTCCTTACAGGAAACGCAGGAAAAGATCCGCAAATCACCAGCTTTGAAAGCGGAAACAAAGTAGCCAGGGTCAGCATTGCTGTCAATGCTTCTTACAAAAAAGAGGAAGCCTGGGTGGAAAAAACCGATTGGTTCGAGCTGGTTTTCTGGAATGACAAAGCGACGCTGGCCGAAAGCCTGTTGGTTAAGGGTACCAAATTCTCGGTTGAAGGGAAATTGTCTACTAGTTCTTACGATGTAGACGACCAAAAGCGGACCGCAATTGAAATTATCGTACATGCCCTGCAAGTGATTCCTGACCAACAGGAGCCTTCCTGAATACTGAGCCCCGGATCATCCGGGGCTTTTTACGCTGTCCTTTCTTTCACATTTTAAAATTCCGATCATGAATAATTTGCATCATTTCACCAACGTCGATAAAGCAGCCTTACTGCATCAGCTTTTCCCTCAGGAGATACCTGAATTATTAGAATTTATTACTGGCATGTGCCAGAGCATCCGCGAGGATGAGCAGAGAAACCGCAAAGCCTGGGATGATGGTTTTATGTCTTTTGACTACTGGCTGTCTTTGCTGAATCAAACCGAGCAGATCATCAAGTTCAGGTCTAAAGCAATCACCGGCAGTCACCGGGTTTTTTCAGAGCAGTTGTTTTCTGGCTATACCGCTTTGTTCGTGAACCATTGCATCTGGGTGTATACTTCAACCAGGAAGCCTGCTGATCCAAAGTTTACCCTGGCTGTACAATTGTTGTTTTATCCCTAGGGCTACAGGCGGG